>JAEZRL010000310.1 GCA_023440945.1 Bacteroidota bacterium | reverse complement strand
AAAACATTAACGGTGTTCGAAATATCTACACCTTTTTCAAATCGCAACGCTGCGTCTGTGCGTAATCCATGCCTGAGAGAAGTTTTTCGGATACTTACCGGATTAAACCACGCACTTTCTAAAAATATTTTTGTTGTTGACTCTTTTACACCGCTGTTTATTCCACCGAATACACCTCCGATACACATTGCATCTTCAGCATTACATATCATTAAATCTTCTTCACTTAATTTTCTTTCTTTCTCATCAAGTGTAATGAACACTGTATCCTTTGGCAATGTTTTCACAATAACATGATTGCCCTTTATTGCATCTGCATTAAATGCATGCAAAGGCTGCCCTGTTTCATGCAAAACATAATTCGTTATATCAACAATGTTATTAATCGGTCGCAAACCAATAGCAAGCAAACGATTCTTTAACCAGTCAGGCGATTCTTTCACAGTAACGTTTGTAATACTTACGCCTGCATAACGCTGGCACGCAACGGTATCTTCAATCGTTACTTTTATAGGCAGCTTATTATTATCTGCTTTGAATGTATTTACAAAGGGCGTTTTTGGTTTTGTTTCTTTTTTGTTATGCTGCGTTAAGTAAGCACAAACATCTTTTGCAACACCGAGATGGCTCATTGCATCCATGCGGTTAGGTGTAAGACCAATCTCAAAAATCCAATCCTGGTAAGGTTTGAAATATTCTGAAGCAGGTGAACCTGTTTTTACATCTTTCGGCAACACTAAAATGCCTGCATGATCTGTTCCCAAACCAATTTCATCTGCTGCACATATCATCCCGTTACTTTCAACGCCTCTTATTTTGGCGTTCTTCATGGTAACAGGTTCGCCCGAAGTTGGATGAATAGTTGTTCCTGGTGTTGCAACAATTACTTTTTGTTCTACAGCAACATTTGGCGCACCACATACAATTTGCAATGGCTCCTTTGCACCAATATCTACGGTGGTAACTTTTAATTTATCTGCGTTACCGTGTTGTTCACACGTAAGTACTTCGCCAATTATCAAACCATTCAATCCACCTTTAATGCTTTCAAATTTTTCAAGGCTTTCTACTTCAAGACCAATGGAAGTAAGAATTTTAGAAAGTTTTTCCGGTTCAATTTTTTCCGGTAAATAATCACTTAACCAATTATAGGAGATCGTCATTTATTGCTTGCTTTTCTGATAGTGTGCAAATATAGCATAAGCCTTTAAGGTAAAAGCTTTCAATCTTTCCTGCTTTTTAAACATCAAAAAATAAAATTCTGTTTAATGATAAGGCGAAACTTATTTTCTTCCGCCACCGGCAATTTCAAGGTAATGTCTGAGTATAAAAATGAATTCTTTGATAACATTGCTTGAATCAAAATATGACGAGGTTGATAAGGGCAAAAGTCCTGTTGATGTTTCTGCTGTTAGTTGCACTCCATCGTTCACAACTTCTTTCAGCGATACATTAAGGTAATAACCTGTTTCTTTCTGCAGCACTTTGCTATAATGTTTTACAAATATCTGCAAACCATGCAGCGAAACCTCTTCAAGAAGTTCATATTCACTTTTTTGTCTGCAAATCGTTTCTATTGCAGACAAAATATTAGAACGTGAATAATGGAGTGTTATTATTCTTTTGTTATCGGGATACATAAGCTGACTTCTACAAAATACACATTAAACAAATCAAAAACAATGCTGTTTTATAATTTGTGTTTCCTTCCACATTACCTCGATAAAAATCATGAAGAAAATTGTTCGTGATTCAGCAACAGATAATCGTACTTCTAAATATGTGTCCTGCACTTTTATTTAACAGGAACCATTTTTATACAAACAGGCGAATCAACTGCTATCGGTGATCCTGTTTCCTGCAGTAGCCCATAGTTTTTATTGATAACAAACATTTGAATATTATTGCTGTCTCTATTAGCAACTAATAAAAATCTGCCTGTTGGATCAATCATAAAATCACGTGGATGCGCTCCCACTTTCTGATGACCAACTTCTACAAGTTTTCCATCAGACTGCGTTTTATAAATAGTTATATCATTTGCATTTCCACGATTGGAAGTGTATAAAAATTTACCATCAGGTGTGATCTTAATGGCGGCGCTTCCTTTATCTCCTTTACCCGGTGTATTATCTGATTGGATGGTTTGAATCAGCGTTATAGAGCCATCATTATTATTGTATTGATAAACCATAACATCACCAGATAATTCGTTTATTTCATACATAAATTTATTATTGGGATGAAACACTAATTGTCTTGGACCGCTTCCATCTGTTACCGCGTAATAAGGCGGATCCATTTCTTTTAAAGGAGACGTAGCTTCAGAAGCATTGAAAGTATAATGGTACACTCTATCGTTACCCAGGTCTGCTGAAAACAAATATTTTTCATCAGGAGAAAAAACAACACAATGAGGATGCGGCATCTCCTGGCGCTGAACATTCACACCATAACCTTCATGTGCAATATTTTGAACAACAGGTTTTAAGGAACCATCATTGTTAGTTGGCAGCATCACAATATTTCCGCCACTGTAATTAGCAACTGCAATCCATTTGCCTGTGGAATCAATCGAAATGTAAGCAGGATCATCACCGTGGCTTGATACTTTATTTAAAAAATGAAGTTCGCCTTTTGTTTTATCAAAACTAAAAGCACTAACGCCACCTGAGCTATCGCCATGCGTTTCATTAACCGCATATACATATTTCTCGTCTTTAGAAATAGCAAGATAAGATGGGTTTTCAACACCGCTTGTCTTGCTTATAAAAGTTGCTTCACCACGGTTGGGATTAAAACGATAAACATAAATTCCATCTTTTTGATTTTTCGTGTACGTTCCCACCAACATGTAAAAGATAGGATTTTGGGCAAATGCTGAAACAGACACAATACAAACAGCAAAGGCCATTAAAAAACGCATATACAGTTTCATAGATTGTTTATAGTTTAAT
>JAEZRL010000288.1 GCA_023440945.1 Bacteroidota bacterium | reverse complement strand
ATGCCAAGTTCAACACCCATATCCAATATCTCGCCTATCTTACTAATGCCTTCACCAAATATAATATCAAATTCTGCGCTTCGGAAAGGTGGCGCAACTTTATTCTTTACCACTTTTACTTTAACACGATTACCTATTGCTTCATCTCCATCTTTTATTTGGGCCATGCGACGGATGTCCAAACGAACGGACGCATAAAACTTCAGTGCATTACCACCGGTTGTAGTTTCGGGGTTACCAAACATAACACCTATTTTTTCACGCAACTGGTTAATAAAAATACACACCGTATTCGTTTTGCTGATTGTAGCCGTTAATTTACGCAATGCCTGGCTCATTAATCTTGCCTGCAAACCCATTTTACTATCTCCCATTTCTCCTTCCAGTTCACCTTTGGGAACAAGTGCTGCAACGGAATCTATCACTACTACATCCAATGCACCAGAAAGAATAAGACGATCGGCAATTTCAAGAGCTTGCTCACCATAATCAGGTTGAGAGATCAATAAATTATCTATATCGACGCCCAGTTTTTGAGCATAAGAACTATCAAAAGCATGTTCCGCATCTATAATGGCACACATACCACCTTTTTTCTGCGCTTCTGCAATAACATGCGTTGCTATTGTTGTTTTACCGGATGATTCAGGTCCGTAAATTTCCACTACCCTGCCTTTTGGCAAGCCGCCGAT
The DNA here is from genome assembly GCA_023440945.1 of Bacteroidota bacterium. Classification (GTDB taxonomy): domain Bacteria; phylum Bacteroidota; class Bacteroidia; order Chitinophagales; family Chitinophagaceae; genus JAEZRL01. The sequence goes on along the minus strand of JAEZRL010000288.1, from coordinate 3,618 downwards.
TCCAAGTGCAATATCCAGCCCTATTGAACCCGTTGAAACCACTTCATTTAATCGTTCAGGTCTTTCATTCATCATCATCACACTACCCTTACCAAAGTCTTTATCAATTTTATCCATGGTAAGTTTAAGGGCTTTCAGTTTTTCTGCGTTACTCATATACGATTTGTTTGTACTTCAAAAATAATCAGTGCATAAAAGTATAATAATAAACTTATTAACACTAATATTTTTAGTAAAATAAAACTATTTTTTGAAACAAAATTTTATGCCCGAATATTCGTTTTTGATTAAACATATTTATTTAAAAATTATTCCTGTTCGTATCAGGCTTTTTTTCAAATGCTGATAAGTTCAGGTAGTATTTTTGCACCTAACAGATAAAACTAACCTTATTTGAAAACGCTGATTTTGTTATTACTGTTTGTACCTCTGCTAAATGCAACATCCTATGGCCAATTGAAGGCAGATTTTTCGGTGTCAGAAAGAAGTGGCTGCGTGCCTTTGCTTATTAAATTCCAGGATTTGTCAACCGGCAACCCTACAAGCTGGAAATGGGATTTAGGTAACGGAACTATATCTACTGTACAAAATCCCCAGGCCGTATATGATAAGCCGGGTAATTATACCATCAAACTTATTGTTTCTAATGGAACAGAAACAGATTCAATTGAATTTGCAAATTACGTTACACTTTATGCAAGTCCGACCATTCAATTCGATGCTTCTCCCCTTTCAGGCTGTTCTCCATTGAATGTTCAATTTACTGATCAAAGCAGTGCAGGTTCCGGAACTATAACAGAAAGAGTATGGGATTTTGGTGATGGTTCTATCTCCAACCTCGAGGAGCCGGAACACACGTATAATATTCCCGGTGTTTTTGCAGTTACACTCACTTTAGTGAATAGTTATGGCTGTAAAAAATCTTTTTATAAAGACAGCTTAATAAAAGTTCCACCAAAAGCAGATGCACAGTTTGATTTTACCAATAGCAATCCTTGTGGCGCCCCGGCATCTGTAAATTTTATAAATAAATCTTCTTCTGCCAATACTTCAAAATTCCAGTGGTTTTTTGGAGATGGACAATCTTCCACCAGCACAAATCCTTCGCATACTTATACAAATCCCGGCGACTATACAGTGCAGTTATTTATGGAGTCTTCCGATGGCTGCACAGACAGTACTTCAAAAACAATTTCAATCGCATCTGTAAAAGCAGATTTTACATTACCTGATACCTTTTGTTTAGGTTCACCCGTTTCTTTTCTTAACACTTCTACTCCTATGCCTGCATCTGTTTCATGGAGTTTTGGCGATGGAGGAACAGATAACCAAATAAATGGTACACATACTTATACAAAAGCAGGGACGTATGAGGTAACAATGACAGCCTTATATGGTTCTTGCGCTAACAAGGCCACAAAAAAAATAACAGTTTTAGATAATCCTGTTTCTTCTTTCAGCTTTACAGGAACTGCACAAGGTTGCGCTTTACCACAAACCATCAATTTCACTAACACATCTAAAAACGCTTCAGGTTATAAATGGCTTTTTGGAGATGGAGATAGTTCTATCGAACAAAATCCCTCTCATGCATATAATCTCGCAGGTTCTTATTCAGTGACACTTATTTCTTATAATGCAAATGGCTGTGCAGATAGTTCAGTTATTACAAATGCCGTACAGTTGGGTGAACCTAAAATTGATAGTATTGTTGGATTGCCGGCCAGAGGTTGTGCCCCGGCATACGTTTCTCCAAAAGTATATATCAGTTCAGCCGAACATATAAAATCGTATTTATGGGATTTTGGTGATGGAAGTTCTTCCACTGATTCTACTCCAACGCATATTTATCCACAGGAAGGAACTTACACAGTCAACCTTACCCTAACCACAGAAAGTGGCTGCACGGTAACGCAAAAAATTGATAATGCTGTAGCTGTAGGACATCTTGCACAGGTTGATTTCAGTGCAACACCAACACAAGGTTGCGCTTCAATGGGCATTCAATTTAATGCTACAGCTTCGGATACACCTACTTCGTGGAGTTGGATATTTGGAGATGGAGTGAAGGCATCCGGCCCAAATCCACTTCATAAATTTATTGATACCGGTTATTTTACGGTCATTCTGTATGTTGATAATAACGGATGCGTTGATTCTGTAACAAAAGAAGATTATATTTATATTAATCCCCCTGTTGCAAAATTTTCGAAAAAAGTTGATTGTCTTAATTCGTTCTCGTATCAGTTTGCAGACAGTTCTATTGGTGCGCAATCATGGAGTTGGGATTTTGGAGATGGCAATACTTCGTCAAGTCAAAATCCATCACATATTTATGCTGCAGCAGGACAATATGTTGTTACGCTTAACGCAACAAATGGTGATTGCATCAGTACAAAAAAGGATACTATTGATGTGCTTAATGAAAACCCTGTTCTTTCCGTAAATCTTCCTGAAAAACTTTGTAAATACGATTCTGTTACATTCAGCGTTCAAAATTATAACCCTCAATCCTTTTCAAGTTTGATATGGGTTTTTGGCGATGGCAGCAAACAATCTTCTTTAAATGCCTCGCTATCGCATCATTATTCTAAGGTCGGAACTTTTACACCATCACTCATTGCAACTTTTATAAATGGCTGCAGTGATACTATTCCTGCAAACTCCCTTGTAAAAGTAAATGGACCAAATGCAGATTTTACTTCTGCCGAAGGAACATGTATTAACAGTTCAATTTCATTCACTGACTTATCTGTAAGCGATGGTGTTCATCCAATTACAAACTGGACATTTGATTATGGAGATGGTACATCTGTTCCTTATACAGCACCACCTTTTAGTCACTCTTATACGACTGCCGGAACATTCCCGGTAAAAATGGTTGTGCATGATTCTTATGGTTGTAAAGATTCTATTATCAAGGATACAGCGGTAAAAATAACACAACCTCTTGCTGATTTCTCTGTTTTGGATTCTATCCGCTGCACTACTAACAAAGTTTCTTATGTAAATAATTCGAAAGGATTATCATTTAGTTCTGTATGGAATTTTGGCGATAACACAACATCAAATAATAATCAACCCACACATCCTTATGCACAGGAAGGACAATATACCGTTAGCCTTACTGTTACAGATAAATTCGGTTGTAAGGACAGTATAACCAAACCAAATTTCTTAACCATTGCTAATCCTATTGCTTCTTTTACTTTAAGTGACACATTTGGAATATGTCCGCCATTGCTAACACAAACAAACAACATATCTCAAAATTATACTTCACTTAAGTGGAATTTTGATGATGGAAATACTTCTGAATTGCCCAATCCCTTCCATTACTACAATATGGGTGGCAGATATCAGCTTACACTTGTTGTAAAAGGTCATGGAGAGTGCTATGATACCGCTTCACGCATTGTATTGCTTAGAGGCCCTTCCGGAACTTTCGAATACGAGCCGCAGATCGGTTGCGAACCTACTTCCATTCAATTTAGTTCTTCGGCAAAAAATACAGTAAAATACTCGTGGGATTTTAATAACGGTATCGTTACAACAACTAAAGATTCGTCAATAAAATATACCTACACAACTCCCGGAATTTATAAACCGAAATTGATA
>JAEZRL010000254.1 GCA_023440945.1 Bacteroidota bacterium | reverse complement strand
TGCAACATACCAATCCAAAAGGTGAAAGCAAATTATTATCAGAATGCACTTTGCCTTTAACCGGCGTTGGTTGCGTTAAAAAAGTGGTTACTGATCTTGCTGTTGTATTGATAACAGGCGATGGCTTTTTATTGATGGAAAGAGCACCTGGTGTTAGCGTAGAAGAAATAAAAAGTAAAACAGCCGGTAAACTGATTGTTCCTGAAGAAGTACCAGAAATGCAACTTTAATTTTATGAAAAATCAGAAGGCAGCGGTTGAAAAATTTCGCGTCTCACCTTCCACTTCCCACAAAAAAATACATCAGCTATTCATCTCCAAATAATCCCACATTTGCTTGAATATTTTTTCTTTCAGTTCTTTGGCAGAATAGTTATCGGGATAAAGTGGCGGAAGAAAATGCATCTCCATTTTATGCGGCATCAAGTAAAAAATTTTAGTAGCAGGAAATACTTTCCTTGTATTAAATATTGCGGCAGGAATGATTGGTTTTCCCGTATCAACAGATAAACGAAAAGCGCCATCATAAAAGTTTTTCAGTGGTTCGTTTGTCCTGTTCCTGGTTCCTTCAGGATAAATTACCATATCCAATCCAAGACGCAAAACTTCCTTCATTTCAACATAACTTTTTTGCCTGCTTTTCGTATCTTTTCTATCAACTAAAATACTTCCCATGCTATATATCCAACCAAAAACAGGAATATACGAAAGGCTTTTTTTTGCAATTGTTTTGTTGGCATTAGGCATATACGGTGTTGTTGCGAGGATGTCCATAAAACTGTTATGATTGCAAACAACAATATAATTTGTTTTCTTGTCGTAATTTGCCTTACCTTTTACTTTTAAACTGCAACCAATAAATGTAAGATATACTGCTATCCAAACACGTGATACTTTTCTGTGCCAGCGTGCTGCCATAGGCTCTTTCATCAGATAACAAGGCAGAAAAAAAATAAAAGCGATCAATATGGTAACAATCCATGTTACCAATCCCCATAAAGCCCATATCCTTGCAAATATTTCAACAAATAAAGTAGAAGATGAACGGCTGTTTTTCCCTGATGTGTTTCGCATAATAAATTCAATGCAAGATAAGATGTCTCTTTTTTAAATTAGATAATGAAGCGGATAAACTCTTCGACAGCAAAGAAAATTATTACCTGATTTTTTTAATCATGCAAATATTCTATAATCGAAAAAAATCATTTCACCTATTTCTAACGCAACAAGCGAGTATATGAAAGAGAAAAAATTGTAATTTGAATTTTCTTAATCTCAGTCGTACAAATTGTTTGTGATGGATATATTAGGATTACTTGGTAATGAAGTGAAGTCTTTTTTCGGTATCAGCGGACTTATCGAAATGTATAAAACCGGCGATTACAGCAAGTTATTAACGTTCGATGGTATTCTTACAGTGCTTGGCCCCGTAATTCCATTGATCCTGGTACTTGAAATTCTACGTGCGGTTTTTTATAAACGATTTAAAGTAGAAGATTATAAAATTCCTTTTTTTATTTTCGTTTTCAACCGTTTTATTTCAAGATTTATTTCCATTGCGGCAGTTGCATTTTGTATTGGTTTGTTTGAACAATTCGCCATTTTCAAAACCACTTTTACGTGGTACTGGTTCATTTATGGCTATATTATTTGGGAGCTTGCTCATTTCGTATATCACTATTTAGGTCATAAAGTGCGATTGTTCTGGTGTTTGCATTCAACACATCATGCTCCACAGGAAATGAATTTGTTTGTTACGTATGCGCATTTTTTTCTTGAAGCGCCTTATGCCGATGTTATAAGAACTACAATTTGTATTTTATTAGGCGTTAATGCACCCATGTTGTTTTTGATCATGTTTATTGATGGTTTCTGGGGTGCCTTTATTCACGTGGGAGAAAATATAATAAAAGATGGAAGACTTGGTTTTTTAAACAATATTATTCTTACGCCATCGCATCACAGGGTGCATCATGCAAAAAACCCTGCTTATATGGATACTAATTTTTGTAACCTGTTAAATATATGGGACAAAGTTTTTAAAACATATAAGGTAGAAGACCGAAAAGAACATCCTGTGTATGGCATAACAAGAGAAATGAATCCGAACAGTTTTGTAGATGTATATTTCGGTGAATTATATGCACTCTGCAAGGACGTGATAAAAGCACCCGGAATAAAAAATAAATTTTTATACATCGTTATGCCGCCGGGATGGAGCCACACAGGTCATCATAAAACCGCTAAAATCGTAAAGCGAGAATATTTGATGCAACAACAACCTATTCCCATAAATGAAAAAACTGTACAAGTAGAACAAGTTGGAAAAATAACTTCATAATTCAATTCAGAAGCTGCGCCAATTATTTATTTTTTTGTAGTAATTTAAAGTTTTTATGGCATCACCTGTTGTGTCACTCACTTGTACGTTCTGTTTTAATGGCATCATTGAGAGCCATTAAATGCTTCCATCTTAATAATTATCAGGTTCTTTTTTCAGGCTGCGTATCATCTGCCCATAGTGAAAGTTTTTTGCCAAAGCATCTACAGCTTGGGCTATACGTTTGGTTTTGGTTTGTTCGGTCTTGGCACTTTCTATCCATTTGCTATAATACTTCTGATGCGAGCCGGGAAGTTTATTAAAATTGGTAAGTGCAACAGGCTCATCGTTTAAACATTCAAGTAAAGCTTTGTTTATTTCGAATGGTGCATCATCAGCTTCAAGTGTTACCAAGACCGTTGCACCTTTTTGTTTTTTGATGGCTTTGCGCATTGTGGCATTTATTGCCATAATAAAACCGCCATCACCTTTTGGCAATAACGCAACCCCATGGATAGAATAATTATCGAGCTTACCTTTTACACGAAAAGAAGTTTTGTGATTTGGTTTAAGTTGCTGAGCAATTTTTTCCGGTACATCAATGTAAGTCCAGCCAGTTTTTTCACCTTGCTCGCCAAACTTTTTTAATAGTGCAGTAAATTGTACCATAAGTAAATTTCAACTACTAAGTTAATAAAGAGATAGTAGTTTTTGTTTCTCTCACGTAGAACACAGAATGCACAGAAAGTTTCTCTCATAAGCAGTAAGTGAATAAAGAAGAACTTGATGGTTCATTTATCTTTCTGTGTCTTTCTGTACATTCTGTGAGAGAAAATTACGTTCATAAAAGAACTGAATGTTGAAGTGAGTGACACAACGAAGACGCCAAAAAACTTCCGCCGGCTAACAAAAAATATTATCCTGTTAACCGAAATCAATTTCGGTATTATCGCCAATATTCAAACTTCTGCTTAAACCCTTAACAGACGCATCGCTGCCGATAAGAGAATTATCCAGCACCACTTCGTATAAATTCGTATAAGTGCCAATAATGCTGTCTCGAAGAATTGAATATTGAATGTTTGTGTTTGCACCAACAGATACATGTGGACCTATGATCGCATTTTTTAAAATGCAATTTGGACCAATGCTTACTGGCGGAACAATGATAGAGTTTTCTGTATGTACGCTTTCATGCACCGTACCGCCAAACTTTTTCAATAAAGTAGCATTGCTTTCGAGTAAAGTTTCAACACGTCCGCAATCAAACCAGTTTTTTACTTTAAAAGAACGAAATTGTGCACCTCGTTTTATCATGCATTCAAGTGCATCGGTTAAATTGTATTCACCGTAGGTTTTAATGTTCTGTTCAAACAGGTGATGCAGGCAATCGAATAATATATGCGATTCTTTTATTTTATACAATCCTACCAAAGCCATATTGCTTTTTGGAATGGCCGGCTTTTCTATCAAATGCTGAATAAAATTATCTTCATTTATTTCTGCTACACCAAAACGACGCGGATCATCTACTTTTTTTACGCCCAGCATGCTGTAGGGGCTTTTTAAAACTTCGTGAACATCATATTCACAAATGGTATCGCCAAGCGTAACAAACACTTCATCATCCCCTACAATATTTTTTGTAAGCTCAACTGCATGACCTGTTCCCTGCCTTTCGCTTTGCTGAACAAAATGACAAGTGAGGTAAGGATAAGTTTGTTTTACATATTCCTGTATCTTTTCTCCGAGATAACCAATGATAAAAATAAATTCGTTGATACCCGCTTCATGTAACTGATCCACAATAAAACTTAAGATCGTTTTTCCTGCAATCGGAATCAATGCTTTTGGTTGTGTATAAGTATGAGGCCTTAATTTAGCGCCTGCGCCAGCCACCGGAATAATCGCTTTCATGATGCTTTGTTTTCAAAGAAATGGTTAACAAATGTTCAACCAACTTTGAAGCCGTGAAAATAGTAAAATGTATTGATGAATCGCTTGTTCATGATATATAGCTCGTGGCTAATAGCTTTCAGCTTACGCCTTCGCTCTTACATCATCTTATTCTTTCTAAAAAAATTGGTAAAGAAAACAAGTTGGTATTTTATAGAATTATTCCAATATTCCCAGTTGTGCGCACCGGGACGTTCGATGTAATCGTGATCAATTTTTTTACCCAATAATTTCTGGTGAAGATTCCTGTTAATCTGTATAAAAAAATCATCTACACCACAATCAAAAATGATTGCAAGATCTTTATTGTGCAAACTATCCACAAGATTAATAACAACATTCTTGTCCCACACATCTTTGTTCGTTTCGTAGTCTCCGAGCCATTTTGCAATCTCCCAGTTTTTTGCAAAAGGCCTGATATCAACGCCACCGCTCATACCTCCTGCAGCTCCAAATATATTACGATGTTTTATGGCAAGATACATTGCACCATGCCCCCCCATGCTTAATCCTGTTATCGCTCTTGCATTTTTGTCGGTAATAGTTCTGTAATGCTCATCTATGTATTGAGGAATTTCAACAGCAACATTTGTTTCATATTTCATTGAAGTATCAACCGGGCTGTCAAAATACCAACTGTTATAAGCACCATCCGGACAAACAACAATTATTCCTGCTTCATCTACATCTTTCAACAGATCAGGAGCTTTTGTTACCCAATCGGCATAATTCCCGCTATAACCATGCAGCAGGTAAAGCACTGGAAATTTGTTATCATTCGTTTTATAAACTTCAGGTGTTATCACTACACATTTTACATCCTTATGCATTGATGCACTGTAAACAGAGATCGTGTCAACAGATGCAGAAAAACATGTTACAGAAAAAACAAGTAGCGCTAATGTTATGATGCCTTTCTTCATATCTTTTTAATCAGGCGATAAAAATAAATCTTTTGCAATAAAAAAAATTGGCGTATAATTGATATCAAATTGATATT
>JAEZRL010000200.1 GCA_023440945.1 Bacteroidota bacterium | reverse complement strand
CAAACCATAATGGTTGGCTTTTCTGATGGAACAAAAGATGGCGGTTATTTAATGGCAAACTGGAGTATTTATAAAGCCAAAGAAGAGCTTACCAATCTTTCGAAACAATATGATGTTGATGTTGTTTTCTTTGATGGCCGGGGCGGCCCTCCAGCACGTGGTGGTGGAAAAACACACAAGTTTTATGCATCAATGGGCAGCAATATTGCCAATAAAGAAATTCAGTTAACAATACAGGGGCAAACAGTTAGCTCAAACTTTGGTACCATTGATTCTGCGCAATTTAATCTTGAACAACTTATCAATGCCGGTATAACCAACAGTATTTTTTATCCCAATGAAGTAACGCTCACTAAGGAAGAAGAAGAGTTGTTAACGCAGCTTTCAAACGAAAGTTATGCATCTTATTCTGAGCTAAAAAACAATCCTTATTTTCTTGAATATTTAGCTTATGCAAGTCCTTTACGTTTTTATGCGCAAACAAATATCGGCAGTCGTCCTGCAAAACGTGGTACAACAACAAGATTAACATTAGATACACTTCGTGCCATTCCGTTTGTTGGTTCGTGGAGCCAGTTGAAGCAAAATGTTCCGGGTTATTTCGGCGTAGGAACTGCTTTGAAAAAACTGGAAGAACAAGGTAAATGGCAGCAGCTTCAGAAATTATATAAAGAATCACTTTTCTTTAAAACGCTTATGGATAATTGTGAAATGGCGATGAAGAAAAGTTTCTTTCCGCTTACTGCTTTTTTATCCAAAGATCCAAAGTACGGTGAGATATGGAAAATGATAAACGAAGAATATGAGTTAACCGTAAAGATGGTTTTACGATTATCAGGCAATACTGAACTGATGGCAGATTATCCCGTTGATCTTTTATCCATTCAAATGCGCGAACGCATTGTGCTTCCACTTGCAACCATTCAGCAATATGGTATAACAAAAGTGAATAAACTGCAGGAACGTAATACGAAAGATGCAATAAAAGAAACTTATGGCAAGTTGGTAATGCGTTGTTCTTTCGGTTTAATTAACGCCGGAAGAAACTCAGCTTAAGCTTTTAAATATTCATTAGTTATACAATAAATTCTGCTATCACATTCAAATAATAAAATATTAGTTTGGTGCAGGTGAATGCTTATTTTTAGTTTATGGAACAAGTGATATTAGTGAATGAACAGGACGAGCAAACCGGCGTAATGGAAAAAATGGAAGCACATCAAAAAGCCTTGTTGCACCGAGCTTTCAGCGTTTTTATTTTTAATGATAAAGGAGAACTTCTATTGCAGCAGCGTGCTTCTGATAAATATCACAGTGGTGGTTTATGGACCAACACATGTTGTAGTCATCCTAATCCAAATGAAGAAACAATTGCGGCCGCACAACGTCGTTTGAAAGAAGAAATGGGTTTTACTACCAAATTATCAAAAGCATTTGATTTCATCTATAAAAGTGAGTTCAGTGATGGGTTAACCGAGCATGAATTTGATCATGTATTTACTGGTTATTATAACGGCGAAATTCATCCCGATGAAAAAGAGGTAAAAGACTATTGTTATAAAACTCTTGATGAAATAGAAGATTCTTTGCAAACACATCCTCATAAATACACTCCGTGGTTTAAAATTGCTTTTCCCAAAATAATCGAATGGATGAAACAGTGACTTGTCTTCCATTAAAATATGTTATATGGTTATAGAGTGAATATTTATGTAACCCGCTGAAGAACATAATTACGCTTCGTTGTGTCACTCACTTGTACTTTCTTTTCTTTATTCTGCAAATTGAAAAAGACAGGCTTGTGATTATCAAAAAATTCTTCTTACCTTTTACTGCTATCAAACTGCTTACAGCACCGGAAAAATACTACCGTAATCATCAACAAAATAAGGAAGCTTCAGCAAACAAAAGCAGTTGATTGTAACCTTCTACCATTACCTTTTACAATCAATTCCTGCACATGAAAAATATCATTTTCATCATCTTTGTCTTTTTCTTTTTTACCTCCGGCTATGGTCAAAGATCAAAAATTGACAGCATTGATAACCTGCTCGCAAAAGCAGGCTCAGATACGCAAAGAATAAATCTTACTAACAAGAAAATCACCTTTCTTTCTAATCTTAATCTTGATTCTGCTATAAGTCTTGCACAAGAAACAATTGCACAGTCTAAAAAAATAAATTATGTCAGGGGTGAAGCAGATGCAAGAATACGTTTAGCAAACAGCTATTGCTTCAAAGGCAATTATGATGCTGCAAAAGAAAATCTTTTAGCTGCAGAGAACATTTATTTTCAAATAAAAGACTCATCAAATCTTGCTAATCTTTATTCCGGCTTTGGACTGATGTACGGTATGATGAGCAAGTATGACACTTCTATTCCTTTTTTCAAAAAATCCATTTATTACAGTGAAGAAACAGGTAATAAAGAGCAACTCATTTCTTCCTATCAAAACCTCGCCATTTCTTATCAAATGCAATCCCGTTATGCGGAGGCATTAACTTATCAACAGAGGGCATTGAAAATGGCAGAAGCTGGTCGCGACTATAAAAACCAGGCTTATATCACGTTAAATATGGCTCTCAATTATCAGTCAATGGGCGATAGTATACGAGCAGAAAAAATGATTTTTGACGCAATAGATTTTTCAAAAAAAGCAGGTATAAAAAATGTAGAATTATATGCTTATGCAAACCTTGCTTCTTCTTACGAAAGTGAGCGAAGGTTTAATGAGGCATACAATTTTGCAATGAAGGCTGTAACACTTGCAAAAGAAATGGGTGATGACGGAATACGTGCAAGCTCTTTATCAAGAGCGGCTTTAAGTCTTGCTAATTTGAAGAAATATAATGAGGCGGAAGTTATGTGTAAGGAGGCTATTCGCATTGCAGATTCATCACACCAGCCTTTAAATATTTACCAAACCAACGCCTATTTGGGCAAAATTTTAAAACTGCAGCAAAAATATAAGGAAGCGATCATTTACTACGAAAAGGGTTTTGATGCGTTGAAGGATGCAGATATTTATGAATCGCAGGTCGGTCAATCCTATTCTGAACTTTCCGAGTGTTATGAAAAAGCCGGAAGTTTTCAAAAGGCTTTGGCAATGTATAAAAAGTCTGCGCAGATCGCAGACTCGGTAAAGAGTAAAGAAAATATTCAGAAAACAACTGAGCTTACTTTGAATTATGAGTTCGCAAAAAAACAGCAGGCTGCAGATGCTTTGCAACAGAAACAG
>JAEZRL010000102.1 GCA_023440945.1 Bacteroidota bacterium | reverse complement strand
GCAGCCGGAGCTTTTACAGGCAATGCATCCATTCACACCTTTGCCGGTTACGAAGGAATTGTTTGCGGCCTCATTGCATTTTACGGCGCTATGGCAAGTGTTCTAAACGAAGTATATGGTAAAACTGTTTTACCCGTTGGCGCACCTTGATTTTTTTGAAATTATTTTTTAGAAGCCATAGTGCAGTGCATCTATTAAGCTTCCGTTGCGTCGCACTCTTGTACGTTTGGTAAGGCTATTGAGCAGGAAGGATGTACTTGTTGTGTTGATGTAGATGGGATTAATATTTCCCCTATTGGTTGATATCCTCACCAACCAGGGTTTAAAGAATGATAGTTGATTATAACAAGGATACAGTTTCTGCTAATGAAACATTTCAATTGGTGAAGACACCAACCGATAGATCAATCATCCCGGTTTCGGTGCAAAAGTTCGACGCCGGAGAAAATAACTCCGCCTTCGGTGCAAAAAGGTGCAACGCCGGAGAAAATAACACCCCCTTCGATGCAAAAAGGTGCATCGCCGGAGAAAATAACACCGCCTTCGGTGTAAAAAGGTTCAACGCTGGAGAAAATAACTCCGGCGGCGGAGAAAAAAGGTGTGATACCGGAGAAAAAAGAGACGATTTGTCTGTAGAGGGGGGTTCCCCTGACCCCTTAAAGAGACGATTTGTCGGTTTTGGGCTTCGCAACGCACTTATTTATTCGAAGTCGGTTTAATAAACCCTGCTCCACTTCCTGCACAGCCATAAGCGCTCCTGGTACCAAAAGCGCTACAATAAAAGTGAGTGATGCCAAACAGATCGGCTCAGGAACAAGGAACGGATGCGACGAAAATCCATAGCGGCTAACATAAAAATTTCCGTCTTCGTCCCCGCCCCTTTTCCGGCGCATAAGAGAAGATGTTTATTACGAACACAAAACATTCTCAGAAAAGATACATTTGTAACATTGTGCATGCTTCAAACATCAATATTATTCCTTCGCATAAGCTCGATAAATTAAAGTGGGATGATTGTATCGAAAAAAGTTTGAATGGACTTATCTATGCGACTTCTGTTTATCTCGACCACATGGCTGATGACTGGGAAGTGATGATACTAAACGATCATGAATTTGTTATGCCATTACCCTGCAGAAAAAAATTCGGCATTCGTTACATTTATCCACCTGCCTTTACACAACAACTTGGTATTTTTTCTGCGAAGCCAGTTGATGCAAATGTTGTTGATGTATTTCTTAAAAATATCTCTTCCGCTTTTCGATATTGTGAATTGAATTTGAATTATGCAAATCCTGTTAGGCATTATAAAGACGTAAGGAGAAAAAATTATTTGCTAGATCTGCATAGCGATTATCAATCATTGCAAAAAAATTATAGTCGTTCTGCTAAAAGAAATATGGCAAAAGCAGTTGAAGAAATAACGGTTACAGAAGATGCAGATGCGGATGAAATTATTCATATACACCGCAACCGTTTTAAAGATAAGATAGGTGCAAATGCAAACGATTATGAACGCTTTTCAAGTCTTGTACACACATTGACTAAAAAAGATGAATGCATCACCATCGCGGCAAAGGATAAGCACAACAATACCATTGCAGGCAGTATTTATTTTCGTTATAAAAACCGCCTTACTTTTATTTTAAATGGAAATACAACTGAGAGTTTGAATGTGGGAGCTACGCATTTACTAAAAGATTTTTTCATCAAAAAATTCGCAGGCTCATCTTATATACTCGATTTTGAAGGAAGCGATTTTCCAAACTTCGCCACGTTTTATGAACAATTTGGTGCTAAAACAATTGAATATTATTCATCCTTAATTATAAATAAACTTCCCCCTCCCCTGCGCTGGTTGAAAGCAAATCCTACATCTTCTTAAAGGATAGGATTGTTTAGTTTTATTATGACTTAATGTTGTTCATATTTGGTCAGCTTCTTAAATCCTCTCTCATGTCTGAAGAGCATTTGAAGTTATTCACTTCGCAAACTGTTTACAGGATTAGTCAATGCAGCTTTTATTGTTTGCATGCAAATAAGCAGAGCTGTTATCAAACCCAAACAAATAATTGAAACAACAAATGGCTGAGCCGTTATATTTACACGGTAAGCATACTCCTGCAACCAATTGTTCATAAGAAGATAAGCAAACGGACAAGCAACTGCACCTCCTATTAGCATCACCCATAAAAACTCCCTTATAAACAAGGCGATAATTGCGGCTACAGATGAACCAAGCACTTTCCGAATACCTATTTCTTTAGTGCGTTTTTGAATGCTCATCGAGATCAAACCTAATACGCCTAATAATACAATTATCAAAGCGAGTGCAGTTGCGGTATAGGATGCTTTTTGTAATTGTATTTCTGACTGATACATTCTCGCCAAAGTTTCATCCATAAACTTGTATTCAAACGGAGCGCCGGGCATTAATGTATTCCATTCTTTTTGTAATGAACTAATGGCAGATGAAATATTGCCGGGCTTTATTTTGAAAGAAAAGAAACGATATATAGTTGCAAACTGAACATTGAAGAAAATGATAGGCGCAATTTTTTGCTGCATGGCGCCAAAATGAAAATCCCCGGTAACACCTTTAACAGTAAATACAGTCGGATCGCCTGGAATTCTTACCTGTTGTCCGATTGCTTCAGCAACATTTTTCCATCCAAGTGCATGAACCGCAGTTTCATTCAAAATCACTTTTCCTGAATCAAGTGCATGACCCTCAAAAAAAGAACCTGCTAATAAAGGAATCTTATAAACACTTAAATAATTCTCATCTGTGGTTAATGCCTGTGTTGAAATGGCCTGAGTTGAATCTGAGCCGGATTTATAAACTGAAGCACCGCCGCTATTGTTACCATCCGGAATTTCATAAGCAAGCGTTGCATTTTGAACAACAGGAAGTGATCCAAATTGATTACGAATTGTTATCATTTTATTTACGCCTTCTGCTGTCCAGTTGCGGGGAACCTGTGCAGAAAGAACATATTCCTTATCATAACCCAAATCTTTATTCAGGAATAAATTTATTTGTTGTGAAATAATAATAGCACCGATAAATGCAGTTGCTGCAGTGCAAAACTGAAATGCAACCAAAGCTTTACGCAACCACACGTTTTCTTTAATGGAGGAAAGTTTTCCTTTTAAAGAATCAACCGATTTTAAAGATGATAAAACAAACGCAGGATAAATACCTGCAATAAAACCAATAACGATGATAAGTAATGCAGGAAAGGCAATAAAGTAGAATGGATAGGCAGTGAGTGATGGAATTTCTTTATTTAAAATATTACCGAATAAATTTTTTGTTACACTATAAATTACAAAAGCGATTACAGTGGCAATAAAAACAATAATCATAGATTCGATAAGAAACTGAAGTATCAATTGTTTTTTCAATCCGCCTAACACTTTTCTAATACCAATTTCCCGCATTCTTGCAGCCGAACGGCTTACCGACATATTGATGAAATTGATAACCGCCATCACTAAGATGAATAAAGCAATAGCAGATAAAGCATACAGCATCTTTTTTACTAAACCGTTATTGGCAGCGAGATAAAAATCTTTTAATGAAACAAGATAAGGTTGCATATCCCTTACAAATTGCGGCGTCGCATTTTGTTTGATAAGATGTGC
The DNA here is from genome assembly GCA_023440945.1 of Bacteroidota bacterium. Lineage (GTDB taxonomy): Bacteria > Bacteroidota > Bacteroidia > Chitinophagales > Chitinophagaceae > JAEZRL01. Next base: position 340 of record JAEZRL010000102.1, on the reverse strand, counting down.
TATTGGTTTTTCAAGATCTTTTCGCGTTACTCCTTTTTGCAGTTCAACATAATTTACAATAAATGGATTTTGCCAGTCCATATTTCTTCCAAAAAAATCGAGATTATCCGTTGACACATAAAAATCACCAGGATAATTATCAATGAGTGCAGTAACAGAATTTTTTGGTATTGAATTTAATACGCCTGTGATAAGGAAATCATGCTTTGAACCGGCGAAACTTTCAATTGAGATGGTTTGACCAACTACATCAGTTGTACCAAAATATTTTAAAGCTTTATCTTTTGTAATTACAACTGTAAACGGATTTTTTAATGCAGTGTTGGGATCTCCATATAGC
>JAEZRL010000034.1 GCA_023440945.1 Bacteroidota bacterium | reverse complement strand
ACAATAAAATTACTGCCTTCACCCGGAACACTATCAACATCAATTTTTCCATGATGCGCTTCTACTATTCGCTTTACAAATGAAAGTCCCAAACCAAAACCACGTACTGTTGACTGATCGCCTTCTGTTATGCGGTAAAACTTTTTAAAAATTCTTCTTAAATGTTTCGATTCAATTCCGGTGCCGTTATCCTTCACACATAAAACAATACTTCCATCCTCATTATAAGTGCGGATAGAAATATAAGGTTGCTGCGAATATTTCAACGCATTATCCAACAGGTTTATCACAACGATCAACAAATAACCAGGATCTGATAAAACAGTATCATTTGCAGCCTTGAGATCATATCTTATAAAAGCTTTTTTTTCATCAATCAAAGGCTGAAGATTATTAACTGCATCAGATATTATTTCATGTAAACGCACTTCTCTCCTCTTCAAATGCAAGTGGTTTGATTCTGCATGTGTATAACGCAGCAAACGTTCAATATGATCTTCCAGATATTTTCCCTGGTATTTTATAATATCGGCATAATTTCTCATCCGTTCATTGTTCTTAATAACATCAGCACCTTCAAGTGTCTCTGCCGCAAGACTTATAACAGACACCGGCGTTTTAAATTCATGAGTGAAGTTGTTGATAAAATCAATCTGCAATTCATTCAAAAATTTCTGACGATAGAAATAGTATAAACTTCCGCTTAAAAGTATGAGCACAACGAGCAATAGCCCGCTCGTTATCAACCAAAAATTCATTAATGAAAGAATATAACTCTCCCTGTGCGGAAAATATAATATGATGTTATTGAAAACTTGTTTGGTTTTAGGCAATTCAATCTTTTTTGTTACAGGCGTAGTTGCAGCAGGCAAATAAGCGGTAAAAACATAACGTTTTTCTGCACTGTTATAGATACCCATGTAACAATCGGTGAAAATTTCCTGGTCTTCCAGTTCGCTTTGCATATAATAAACCAGCGAATCTGTATCCGGAATACTGTTTATTCTCATCGAATATGTTTCGCTGTTTTGACGTTTGATAAGGTCGCTTAAATGCAGTTGCGGCGGGATATCCATATCAACATCATCGTAAAAATTACGAACAGCTTTTGTAATGCTTACATCAAAACTTTTTTGCTCAAAGTTATACACCTTCCACAGCCATATCAGTTGAAAAATAACAATGGCAGCAATGATCAACGTGCTTATAAAAATGCCAAGTCTTATGGTGTGGGAACGCAACGTCATGCGAGGTAAAATTGAGCGTATAATAACTTTATAAAACTATCAATAATAAACAGTGTTTCAATGATCGTTTTGTTATAATGATACCGGCAAAAGTTTTATTTCGTAATCAATTATTTATTTTTTGCCTCAATCAACGCCGCATATTATTGTGTTACGGGCTGCGCGTTCATGGCATCGTTCCTTGCGTCGCACACTGCAACTGCATAACGTTTATCAACTATAGTTTCCATTTTAAAAAGCATTACAATTATCAGTCCTTACAAAAAAAGAAGGCCTACGCATGGTAAGCCTTCAACCTAAAGCCTCTGTTCAAGATCACTATTTAGCCGGTTTTTTTGTAGCGGTAGCTGTATGTTTTTTAGCAACATGCTTTACTGCTTTAGTAGCTTTTGTACTGTCCTTAGCAGCTGATGCAGTAGTTGCTTTTTTTGTTGCAGATGCTTTTGTTGTTTGTGTTGTTGTTTGTTTAGCCTTGCTCCTTGCAGGTGTTGTTTGTGCATTAACTGCAGTTGATGCAATCAGTAAAGCGATTGCGGGAAGAATTACTTTTTTCATTTTTTCTTGTTTTTGTTGTAAATAATTTTGATGACATAAAATTAGCTGAGGTTATAACCAAATGCCTAATTAACGAGGCCTGTTAACCGCCGATTAACATCAGTTAACAAAGCCTTCTTGAAAGAAGAATAAAACTGTTAATGAAAAAAATGAAATAGCAGATGGTAAATAAAAAGCAAGTGAGATAAGCTTCAATCAATTGCCCCTTCCGGTACTTCTTCAACCTTTACTCTTGCCAAACCTCGGTTGATATAACCAAGCTTTGCTGCATCCGTTCTTGTAAGATCTACCACCCGCCCTATTCTTTCCATTGCCTTACTCATACGATCATTGATACGAACAATAACAGATCTTCCGTTTCGCAAATTGGTAACCCTAACCCAGGTTCCCAAAGGAAATTTATTACTTGCTGCCGTAGATTGGTTGTGACTGAAAATTTCACCTGTTGTAGTTTGAGTTCCTTCCAAACTCCTTGCATAATAACTTGCCACACCATAAACTACTTTTCCTTTGGTTGTATCGCTTTGCGCATGGGAATAACAAACTGCAATCGTGCAGATGAACAAACAGATGCATCTTACCATACGCATGTTATTTGTAATTTCATTCGCAAACAGGTATATCAGAAATGAAAAATAAAGAATTGATTTTAATTTTTCTCTTTTTCTTTCAGTTACTAAACATACAATTGATTGCACAACATCGTGTTTATGTAACAGATGAAAACGATAAGCTGTATGTTATTAAAGACATCAAAACGTATAAAAACTCAATCGGATCAGATAGCGAAAAACAAATGGTGATGCTTAAAGATTACATGCAGCCATTGATAACAGATTTCAAATATGCAACCTCAGATAATTTTACGCACCTGGTTTTATATCGTCATCCTATTGCCTTTGTAAGGCTGCCTGTTGCAAAAGCTTTACAAAAAGTACAGGCAGAATTAAAAACAAAAGGATTAAATTTGAAATTTTATGACGCTTATCGTCCTTACCATGTTACAAAAGAAATGTGGAAGATCGTTCCGGACGATCGCTATGCGGCAAATCCGGCAAAAGGCAGCGGACATAATCGCGGTATCGCAGTAGATGTTAGTCTGATTGATCGATCAACGATGAAAGAATTGCCTATGCCAACACCCTTTGATGATTTCTCTAAAAAAGCTCACCAGGATTATATGCAATTAAATAAGGAAGTTTTACAAAACCGCCAACTTCTTAAAGATGTGATGGAGAAATATGGTTTCATAGCATTGGCAACAGAATGGTGGCATTTTTACTGGCCTGATCCCGTAAAAAAGTTCGAGGTACTTGATATACCATTTCAAAAGCTGGAGAAGCAGTGATTCATCTTTACAAAATTCTATTCGTATCTACTTCTTTATTTAGAATGCAGTAAAAACAAAAAAGAGGAAATTCAAAAATCAGGATTTAATGGTTTTTAGCTAAAAAATGGCTATTTTGCCCCCCATTTTGGGTTGAAATAGCATAAAAAACACCTAAAAACACTAAATCTCGTTATATGGACTTCAAACAAATCCAGGAGCTTATTAAGATCGTCAACAAGAGTAATATCGGTGAGCTTTGCATTGAGGATAAGGATTTTAAAATCACCATTAAACAAAAAGAAGAGCAGGTTCAAACAGTTATGGCGCCACAAATGCCAATGTATGCACCACAAGCCATCGCCGCTCCTCCTCTCCCTTCAGCACCTCCCGTTCCCTTACCATCCGCACCTACAGCTACAGCGCCAGCCGCACCTAAAGAAGATAATTATATTACTATAAAAAGCCCAATGATTGGCACATTTTATCGCCGTCCTTCACCTGACAAACCAATTTTTGTAGAAGTTGGAGATGAAGTTACGCCGGGCAAAGTGGTTTGCATTATTGAAGCAATGAAATTGTTCAACGAAATTGAAAGCGAAGTTTCAGGAAAGGTTGTAAAGATATTAGTAGATGACGCGAGCCCCGTTGAATACGATCAGCCATTGTTTCTTGTTGAGCCTTAGTTAATGTGCCAATCCGATAATTTGCTAATGTGCTAATGAGTTCCCTCGTTTAAATTAAAGTATGCAAAAGCAGCTAATTGATGCAAATCCGATTTTAAAGCTAACGCTTGATTTTTCATTATTAATTATTGATTATTGTGAAAAATTAGAAGCAGAAAAAAAATATGTTATTGCTAAACAACTTCTTAAAAGCGGAACATCTATTGGTGCAAATTCCTTAGAAGCACAAAATGCAGAAAGTAAAGCTGATTTTATTCATAAGATAAAAATCGCAGCTAAAGAAGCCGATGAAACCCAATATTGGCTTATGTTATCCGAATATTCAGCTTCTTATCCTGATTGTAAAAATCTTTCAAATAAATTGGAAGAAATACAAAAAGTTTTGAATAAGATTTTAGGAACAGCAAAGAGAAAAACACCCATAAGTTATTTTTCAAGCTTGTTCATTTTTTAACCGGCATTGTGCAGATGGCATTAGCACATCAGCACATCAGCTAATTAGCTAATTAAAGATGTTCAAAAAAATATTGATTGCCAACCGGGGAGAAATTGCACTTCGTGTAATTCGTACCTGCAGAGAAATGGGCATTAAAACAGTGGCTGTTTATTCAACTGCTGATAAAGACAGTTTACATGTAAAGTTTGCAGACGAAGCTGTTTGCATTGGAAAACCACAAAGCGCAGATTCTTACCTTAACATTCCGCACATAATGGCGGCAGCAGAAATTACAAATGCTGATGCTGTACATCCGGGTTATGGATTCCTTGCTGAGAATGCAAAATTTTCAAAAATTTGTAATGATCATGGTATAAAATTTATCGGGCCAACTGCTGATATGATAAGCAGTATGGGCGATAAAATAACTGCCAAAGAAACGATGATAAAAGCAGGTGTGCCTGTTGTTCCCGGCGGTGAAGGTTTGCTGGAAAGTGTTGAACAGGCGAAATTACTAGCAAAGGAAGTGGGTTATCCCGTTATTTTAAAAGCAACGGCAGGTGGTGGCGGAAAAGGCATGAGAGTAGTTTGGGAAGAAAGCGAAATGGAAAGAGCTTATAGTACCGCCAAAGCTGAAGCCGGCGCAGCATTTAAGAATGATGGTGTGTACATGGAAAAGTTTGTAGAAGAACCTCGTCACATTGAGATACAGGTGGCAGGCGACCAATATGGAACGGTTTGCCATTTAAGTGAAAGAGATTGTTCTATTCAACGCCGCCATCAGAAACTTGTGGAAGAATCCCCCTCTCCTTTCATGACGCCTGAATTGCGTAAGAAAATGGGTGAAGCTGCAATAAAGGCTGCAAGTGCAATCAACTATGAGAGCGTTGGTACGATTGAATTTCTGGTTGATAAGCATCGCAATTTTTACTTCATGGAAATGAACACACGTATCCAGGTAGAACATTGCGTTACCGAAGAAGTTATCAATTTCGACCTGATAAAAGAGCAGATAAAAATCGCAATGGGTGAAAAGATTTCGGGACAAAATTATGAGCCGCAGATGCATGCAATAGAATGCCGAATTAATGCAGAAGATCCTTACAATGATTTTCGTCCTTCACCCGGCAGAATAAACGTTTTACATACACCCGGCGGTCATGGTGTGCGTGTGGATAGTCATGTTTATACCGGTTATGTTATTCCGCCTTATTATGATTCTATGATAGGCAAATTAATTACTGTTGCACGTACAAGACAGGAAGCAATTGATACGATGTATCGTGCATTAAGCGAATATGTGATTGAGGGCGTAAAAACAACGATTCCTTTTCATTTACAATTAATGCAAAATGAAGATTTTAGAAAAGGAAATTTTACAACGAAGTTTTTAGAAGGATTTAAATTGCAATAGTGTAAATGGTCAATGGTGAAGAGGTGGTCATAACTATGATAATTCATTCACGATGACTCTCACCATTGACTATCCCGATGCCCATTGTTCTGAACGCTGAAGTGAGTGACACAACAGGTGATGCCATGAAATACTTCTGCCTGTACTATATATTTCTCTCCTATTTCAATAACAGTATTATGAAAAATTTACCCATTAATAATCAACTTTTCATTGAAAACAGGAAACGTTTTATTGAAGAGATAAAGCCAAACAGCATTGCCATTTTCAACAGCAACGATGAAATGCCGATGAATGGTGATGCTTTGTACCGGTTTACGCAGAACAGTGATCTTTACTGGCTTTCAGGCATTGAACAGGAAGACACAATGGTTATTTTGTTTCCGGATAATGCGGACGAAAAATACCGTGAAGTGTTGGTGTTGGTTCGTCCGAATGAATTGAAAGAAAAATGGGATGGGAAGAGATTACGTGCAGAAGAAGGCAAACAAATTTCCGGTATTCAAACAGTGGTTTGGTTAGATAGTTTAGAAGCTTTGCTGCAAACATGGATTCATTTGGCTGACACGATCTATTTAAATACGAATGAAAACGACCGTAAAGGAAGCTGGCTTGAAACACGTGATTATCGCTATGTGCAGCAGATGAAACAACGCTATCCTTTGCATCAATACGAACGCTCAGCGAAGATCATGCGAAAGCTGCGTGCCATTAAAACAAAGTATGAAATAGAAGTAGTGCAGCAGGCGATCGATATAACTGAAAAAGCCTTTAGAAGATTGCTCCAGTTTATCAAACCCGGTGTGATGGAATATGAAATTGAAGCAGAGATACTGCATGAATTTTTACGCAATCGCGCAGCGCGGGAAGCTTACGGAAGCATTATTGCCAGTGGTGACCGGGCAAGAACATTGCATTATGTTTTTAACAACGAGGAATGTAAAGACGGTGAATTGGTACTGATGGATTTCGGCGCTTTGTATGGTGGTTATGCAGCAGACCTGACTCGTACTGTTCCGGTGAACGGAAAATTTACAGAGCGACAGAAAGAAGTGTACAAGGCCTGTTTGCACCTGCACAATTATGCAAAAAGTTTATTGGCACCGGGAATAACACTTGTAAATTATACTGAAAAAATTGGCGACGAAGCAACTAAGATTTTTCAAAAAATCGGGCTGATAACAGAAGGTGACGTAAAAAATGAGGATAAAGAAAATAGGGCTTACCGTAAGTATTTGTATCATGGCATTTCGCATCACTTGGGAATTGATGTACATGATCTTGGCACCAAAACAGAACCATTACAACCCGGTATGTTGTTAACAGTAGAACCCGGAATTTATATTGAAGAAGAACATTTGGGAGTGCGTATAGAAAACAATGTATGGATAACAGAAAATGGTAATGAAGATCTCATGAAGAATATTTCGATAACGGTGGAGGAGATTGAAAGTTTAATGTCAACCGTCAACCGGTAACCGTCAACGAAGGAATCAATTCTAACCTTAAAAATAATACAATGCCGTTTAAATTTGAAAATTTAAAAGTTTGGCAGTTAGCTCTTGATTTATCCGGAGAGGTTTCTGACATGGTGAAAGCATTTCCAAAAGACGAATTATTTATCCTTACTTCACAAATTAAAAGAGCCGCTGATTCTGTTGTTTTAAATATCACAGAAGGTTCCACACTTCAATCAAATGCAGAATTTAAAAGATTTTTAGTAATAGCTAATCGTTCAGCATTAGAAGTAATAGGTTGTCTTTATCTTGCAAGGCAAAGAAAGTATATCAACGACGAAATATTTAGTGATAAATACAACAAGTACGAAAAATTGGTGGCGATGATTCAGGCCTTGATAAAATCTTTGAATTAATGGAGTACAACAGAAATAAAGCAACGGTTGACGGTGGACGGTTATCGGTCGTTCCCAACCTCTTCACGCTTCTTAATCTCATCTTTGGGTGCATTGCTATTGTTTGCGTTTTGCAACAAGGGCTGATGGTTACAATGAATGAAAATACCGGACAAGCGGTTATAAGTGTTCCTGAAAAAATGTATTGGGCATCCATCTTTATTGGTTGCGCTGCCTTAATAGATTTCTTGGACGGGTTTGTAGCAAGACTTTTTAAAGCAACTTCAGAACTGGGTAAACAACTTGATTCACTAGCAGATGTGGTAAGTTTTGGTGTTGCACCAGGAATGATCGTTTACGAATTTTTACGAATGAGTTTTGCCCAGCAGGAAAACGGTTTGAATATAAGTACACTGTGGTTATTACCTGCATTTATTATTCCCGCTGCCGGTGCTTATCGCCTTGCAAGATTTAATATCGATACCACTCAAAGTTATGGTTTCAAAGGCGTTCCTATTCCTGCAGCAGGTTTGCTGATTGCTTCTTTTCCATTGATCTACTGGTACACTGATATTGTTTTTATTATTACCCTATTCATCAACAAATGGTTTTGGTATGCGGTTATTATCGTCGTTAGTTATTTAATGACTTCATCTTTACCAATGCTTGCATTGAAATTTAAAAATCCAGATAAAAAAACATTTCTTCCATTTATCATCTTAGTTGTTATTGCCATCGTTTCTGCTTTTCTTTTGGGATGGTTGGCTGTTCCGATTACTTTTGCAGCTTACGTAATAATATCACTGCTCTTCAAACAAAAACAATATGACCTATAACGTTCAGATAAAAGTGATGCCTTTAAAAGATCTGCTTGACCCCCAGGGAAAAGCGGTAATGGGTGGTTTGCAGAATTTAGGATTGGCGGGCGTGCAGGATGTGCGTGTTGGTAAACACATTACTTTACAAATAGAAGCAGAAACAGAAGAAGCTGCAAAAAAAGTAGCGGATGAAGCAAGTAAAAAACTCCTTGCAAATCCTATTATGGAGTTTTATGAAGTTGAGATGATCAATTAAATTTGAGGATTTGATAATTAGTTAATTTGAAAATGTGCAGTAACTATTTTCAAATTTTCATTTTCCTCATTTTCAAATTATGCTATACCTTGTTCCTACACCACTTGGCAATTTAAAAGATATTACGCTTCGTTCGATTGAAGTATTGCAAAGTGTGGATGTAATTCTTTGCGAGGATACACGCACTTCATCCAAGCTGTTGCAACATTATCAGATACATAAACCGCTTTCGCCTTATCACCAGCATAACGAACACAAAATTTTACAGCATTTAATAGATCAGTTAATGGCTGGAAAAAACATGGCCTTGATAACTGATGCAGGTACTCCCGGCATTTCCGATCCTGCTTTTTTATTGGTGCGTGAATGTGCTAAAAACAATATAAAAACAGAATGTTTGCCCGGCGCAACAGCGTTTGTTCCGGCGCTTGTTAACAGCGGGTTACCCATCAACCGTTTTGTATTTGAAGGTTTTCTTCCTTTAAAAAAAGGACGGCAAACCTTGTTTAAAAAACTCACAGAAGAAGAACGAACAATGGTGTTTTATGAAAGCCCGATGAGGCTTGTAAAAACGCTTGAAGAGATGATAAATCATTTTGGAGCAGAACGTTTATGCAGTGTAAGCCGGGAGCTTACAAAAATGTTTCAAGAAACAAAAAGAGGAGCGCTGAATGATGTGTGTACTTACTTCAAATCAAAAGATGTAAAAGGCGAGATCGTGATAGTTGTGGAAGGAAAATAATTTTTTTTTACTTAGCTGTAGTACTATTATTAAACTTCGTTGTGTCACTCACTTGTACAGCATATTTTCATGGCAATAATTTTATTGTAAGTATAATTCTTATTCATTGTAATTTCAATTGCAGAAATATACATGCATAAGAATAAAGAACTTGCCAAACGCAAACAACTTCAAAACCTGTATAATACTATACCAAATTTGCTTTGGTCGGTTTTATGTCTTGTTCCCATTACGATGTTTTGTTATCAGCTTATGCAGGTTAAATCGTTTTGGATGTTTCTTGCAATAAGCATTTTATCCCTCTTTCTGCCCAACACATTTTTTGATAAAATCCAGTTAGCAAACACAACAACAATTTATAAAAAATTGGGTGTACCTATAGTTAACAAATTTGTTCAGAATGGTGACATTATTAACCGGAGAATAAGAAAAGATATTCCAGGTTATAGAGCAATAATACTTAATAAGCTATCAGTTAAAAAGCTTATTAAGCAAACTTATATATTCGAAAAGTTTCATTTTATGCTATTTGTATTTTACACTTTAACTACAGTATATGCATTATTGAATCAATATCTCGCATGGATATTTATTCTTTTGTTCAGCAATCTGCTTTATAATGTCTATCCAAATTTGTTGCAACAATACATTCGTGTAAAACTAAAGAGATATGAGCGCAATTGTTAAATATGAGCTAGAATAAAAAAGTCAGAATAGGTTACCAATGTTCCTCCTCCTCTTTCGCCATTCCATCTTTCGTTTAACCTGGTGGCTTAATTTTTGAGTGCGTAAACTTATATTGAAACCGTACTAATAATAACAAGGAGGAAAACAATGATCGAGGAAAAGGTTATTAATACCATAACAAAACAGGAATGGCTTGATGAAGTTGGCGATGCAGTTCAACCGGCTGTACTTAAGACATTCGAAGCTGTCGGTAAAACCGGTCAGGACATTAAAGACTTTTTGCATGGAGTGTGGCTGGGACATCCATTGCATCCTGTTTTAACAGATGTTCCTGTCGGTGCCTGGAGTGTCGCTGCTGTTTTAGATACCTGCGAACTGTTTGGTAACAAAAGATATAAGAAGGGCTCAGATGTTGCAGTCGCAGTTGGTCTTGCAGGAGCCGTTGGATCAGCAGTTACAGGCCTTACAGACTGGACCGGCACAACAGGAAAAGAACGTAAAGTTGGTTTGATGCATGCCTTATTAAATGTTACAGCGACAGCTTTGTATACAACTTCTTATTTTTTACGCAAACAAAAAAATCAACGTGGAACTGCTATTGGCTTATCTATGCTTGGGTATGGTTTCACAGCAGTCGCCGCTTACCTTGGTGGTCATCTTGTTTTTCGTCAGCAGATCGGTGTGGATCATACTGCTACCTCTGATGAATATCCAAATGATTTTGTTTCCGTATTGCCCGATAACGAATTAATGGAAAACCAGATGCGTTGCGTAAAAGCAGGAGAAGTTCCTGTGCTACTTGCCCGGAAAAATGGCCAAATTTATGCCATTGCACATACTTGTTCGCATTTGGGTGGCCCACTTTCTGAAGGTGATTTGCTGGAGGAATGTAACGTTCGTTGTCCTTGGCATGGTTCTGTTTTTTCTTTAAAGGATGGAAGCGTTGTAGATGGTCCTGCAACAGCATCACAACCAAAATTTGATGTCAGAATTAATAACGGGCAGATTGAGGTACGCTTATCAAAAAATGAAAACTGATTTATTTCTAACTTTCTTAATAAACTCATCACCGTATAATCTTCTGCAACTCTTTTGCAGTGATCTATTGTTGTTATATTACTACAATAAGTGAAGCAACTCATCTGGTAAAATTCAACCAACATTTTTCTCAACAAATTTCCTGTTTCATATATCTCACCGAAAATATTTTGAATACGTCTTAAATAAAGGTGGAAGAGTTATTTGAAAATGATATTTTTGGCGCTGTTCAATCAAAACCAAAATAGAATAAGAAAGGCTAAAATAACGCTGATAACACTTATCATGAGAAAGATAACAAACTACTGTAAAAACGGATTTGCATTCATAGTAATCGCCCTGATCGTAACAAGTTGCAACAATCAAAACGCTGAAACAAACACAAGTAATTCAACAGATACAACAGCAAAAGAGCTAACATTACCTACCGGTTTTTCCGCTACCATTATTGCCGATTCACTCGGCTCGATACGCCATTTAGCTGTTAATAAAAACGGTGATATTTATGTAAAGCGGGGTAAGTTAAAAGATGGAAAAGGAATTTATTTTTTGAGTGATACAAATCATGATGGAAAGATGGATAAAAGCTTCGGCTTTGGCAACTTTCCGGGTACCGGTATTCGCATCCACGGCAATGAATTATATGTTTCTTCAAACAGCGCTGTTTACAGGTATCATCTGAATGAAAATGGTGAAGTGACAGATACAGGTCATGCAGAAATCATAGTGCAGGGATTAATTGATAAAGGAAGAGACAATTCAAAAGCATTAGCGCTTGATGGCAACAATAATTTATATGTTGCTGTTGGCTCTTATGATGAAACATGTACCGATGCTTCCGGAAAAGGCATTTTGAATTGTCCGTTGCTCGACTCTGTTGGTGGCATCTGGCAGTTCAAAACGGATAAATTAAATCAAAGCTATCCTGAGGCGATTCATTATGCAAAAGGATTGAAAAATGTGGTAGGTCTGGATTGGAATGAAGCAACTAATTCCTTGTTTGCAACACAACATGGACGTGGTGGCCTGAACGATAAATTCCCTAACTTATTTACACCTGAACAGGATAAAACTTTACCGGCAGAAACAATGTATGAATTGCATAAGGGTGACAACGCAGGCTGGCCTTATGTTTATTATGATCCTTTTCAACATAAAAAAATCGTTGCTCCTGAATACGGCGGTGATGGAAAGAAAACAGTTGAAGATAAATACCTTGATCCGGTTGCAGCTTTTCCCGCACACTTAGGTCCTAATGATTTATTATTTTATACCGGAAACATGTTTCCTGAAAAATATAAAAACGGGGCTTTTGTTGTTTTTCACAGTCAATCACAAGCTCTAAAGAAGGGTTACTTTGTTGCGTTTGTACCCTTCAAAGACGGTAAGCCTTCAGGCGAATGGGAAACTTTTGCTGATAATTTTACAGGTGTTGATCTAAACAATCCTTCGGGACCATACCATCATAGGCCAATGGGTATTGCCCAAGGACCTGATGGCGCTTTATATGTTGCAGATGATTTAAAAGGAACAATTTTTAAAATCACTTATCCCGCACAAGGAAAATAAAAATAAAAGCGCTTTTACTTCAGCTTCTGATCAAAAAAATCAATTGTACGTTTCCAGGCAAGTTCGGCAGCATCTTTATCGTAACGTGGTGTTGTACCGTTATGAAAACCGTGATTTACATTAGGATAAATGTAAGCCGTATATTCTTTGCCGCTTTCTTTTAAAGCTTTTTCATAAGCGGGCCAACCTTCATTTACACGAGTGTCAAGACCCGCATAATGAAGAAGAAGTGGCGCCTTTATTTTAGGAACATCTTCTAACGCTGGCTGGCTTCCATAAAATGGTACAGATGCAGACAGATCCGGAATACGAACAGCCATCATATTTGCTATCCATCCACCAAAACAAAAACCTACCACACCTACTTTGCCATTGCAATCTTTATGATTTTTTAGATAATCATACGCTGCTATAAAATCTTCCAGCATTTCATTTCTGTCACGTTTACTTTGTAAAGCTCGTCCCTCATCATCATTACCGGGATAGCCTCCTAATGGTGTTAACGCATCCGGAGCGATGGAAATAAATCCTGCAAGAGCTGCTCTTCTTGCAACATCTTCTATGTATGGATTCAATCCACGGTTTTCGTGAACAACTACAATGCCACCAAGCTTATTTTTTGCATCTGCAGGCATTGATAACAATGCTTTGATCGTTCCACCACCTTTTTCAGACTTATAGTTAATGTATTCTGATTTCAACCGTGGATCATCTGCTTTAACCTGGATAAAGTTTTTGTAATCAGGCATAAGAAAACTCATCAAGGATGTTACTGTAATACCGCCTACTGCATAGGTTGACAGCTTTTGTACAAAATCCCGCCTGTTAACGCGGCTGTGGGCATAATCATCATACAAGTCAAACACTTCTTGTTTGATATCTTCTTTTTTTATCTCTTTCATGTTCCTGCAAAATTTTTAGTCTTAAATGTAATGAATTACAGGCTTAAACAGAAGAGCAGAATAGCTTTTCTTTCTAATACATTAATAAATTTAATTAGCAATTATGAAGGAACTTTAGTCTTCTCCCTGGATTGCTTTTTATAACGAGCTAATATTTTTCATGGCATCGCCGGTTGTGTCACTCACTTGTACGTTCTGTTTTTATGGCATCATAAAAACTATATAATCAATATTTTCAATTTTAATTGTCCTTTCTTATAAATTAATTATACGCTGAATGTTTACCTGCTCTAAAAAATATTCATCATGCGAAACAACTATCAATGTTCCTTGATATTCATTGATAGCATTTGTAAGAATTTCGATGTTTTGTATATCGAGATTATTTGTTGGCTCGTCAAGTATAATAATATCAGGTGTTTGATTTTGTATAGTAAGGCAGCAAAGCATTAAGCGCATCTTTTCTCCACCACTCAAAGCACTGCAAGGTTTATCCCAATCTTCTTTTGTAAACAGAAACCTGTTGAGTCTTATCTTTATTTCATGTTCCTGTAATGCTGTGTTATTGTATTGTTCTGCCTGCTCGTAACCCTTTAAATGGTTATTGATTGATGAATAATCCTGGTCAATATAAACCGTTTTTTCGCCTGCCCTGTAAACGTTTCCAACTTGTGGTTCTAATCTTCCTAAAATTATTTTTATTAAAGTTGTTTTGCCCGAACCATTCAAACCCTGCAAGGCAATCCGTTCACCACTATTAATCTGGAAACTCAAAGGTATTTTAAAAAGCAATTGATCATAACCAAAATTAATACCTGTTGCAGAGAATAATATTTTCCCTTTATGCAGAATAGAATAATCAAAGCCGAATTTCATTTTGTCTATATCCGGCAATG
>JAEZRL010000433.1 GCA_023440945.1 Bacteroidota bacterium | reverse complement strand
ATTATACATTCATGATGTGCTTGCTTCTGTTACACAACCGGTAATGCAGCTAAAGGGTTTTGAACGAATTCACTTAAACCCAGGCGAATCAAAAGAAATAAGTTTTTTGATAACGCCTGAAATGCTAAGTATGCTCGATAAAAACCTTCATCCACTTGTAGAGTCAGGAGATTTTGATAATATGATTGGCGGCTCATCCCTCGACATCCGTTTAAAAGAAAAATTGACGGTAAGATAAGATTTTCCTAATTAGTGCTTTCCAATTCAAATATTAACACCTGTAAGGCAGCAGGTGTATAACAACTTTCATTTAAGCTTCCGGACAGTGTTTCATTCTTTACACAATCATCTTCAAAAAACCGGTTAAGCTGCTTGTTTCAGCATTCATCTTTTTTTATGGCACGTAATTTTTAGGTTACTAATAAAATAATCGAATTATGAGTGATGTAAAAAATCTGCAACAGCAGGACGCAATTAAAAAATTGCAGGATCTTACAGAAGAAATTAAAGTCTGCATGTTCTGTACCTATACAAAAGAACAGCAAATGGAGTGTGCACCAATGACCACTCAAAAAACAGATGATACCGGGAATATTTGGTTTATTTCTGATAAGAACAGCGATAGAAATCGTGATCTCTTGCAGAACAAAAATGTTGATCTGCTATACGCACATCCTGGTAAAGAAAGTTTTGTTTCTGTTCGTGGAACAGCGGAAATTATTTACGACAAACAGGTGATTGAAGAAATGTGGTCGCCGTTGGCAAAAGCGTGGTTTAAAGAGGGAAAAGATGATCCTAATGTGAGTATTATAAAAGTGACAACAGCAGAAGGAAAATATTGGGATACGAAGAATGGAAAAATGATCTCCTTTTTAAAAATGATCGCTGCTGCAGTAGGAGATAAAACGGTTAATGTGGGCGTTGAAGGAAAACTTCATATGTGACAAGTGTTGATATTTCTGAAAAATTATTTAAGTGTGAAAAAGAAAGAAGAAGCGGTTTTTTAATAGTGTAGGCAATAACGGATACAATTTTTAACTGCTGACGCATTATTTGAATGTTAATCCAACTTTCTCTTTTTCGCAAATGAAGTAATTTTGCAGGTTATGAAATTGAGTATAGCGATATTGGATATGAATGATGGCCAGCCGAACCAGGGTATGCGGTGTATAAGGGAGATCATCAATCAATGGGGAGAGAGACATCATTACAACATCAATTTGCATGAATTTGATGTTCGTCAAAAATTAGAACTACCCGGACTTGATTACGATATTTATATTTCAAGTGGTGGGCCTGGTTCACCGCTTGAAAGCATCAACAGCGAGTGGGAAAACAAATATTTTAATTGGATAGCAG
The DNA here is from genome assembly GCA_023440945.1 of Bacteroidota bacterium. Taxonomy (GTDB): domain Bacteria; phylum Bacteroidota; class Bacteroidia; order Chitinophagales; family Chitinophagaceae; genus JAEZRL01. The sequence goes on along the minus strand of JAEZRL010000433.1, from coordinate 13,150 downwards.
AGGTTGAAAACTATAATAACAATCCCGCGAATTATCCAAAGAAATACATCTTTTTCATTTGCCACAGTTTCCAGTTGGCCTGCCGTTATTTCAACATAGGAAAAGTGAATGAGCGTGTATCCACTGCTTTTGGTGTGTTTCCGGTACACATGCTGAATGATTCAAAAGATGAGATCATTTTCAACGGTCTCAATGATCCTTTTTATAGTGTTGACAGTCGGGATTTTCAGGTTGTTCAGCCACGAAAAAATAAGCTGAATGAAATAGGAGGGAAGGTATTAGCGATTGAAAAAGAAAGACCGCATGTGCCTTACGAAAGAGCTGTTATGGCCGTTCGTTTCAATGAATACTTTATAGGCACACAATTTCATCCCGAAGCCGATGCAATTGGAATGAGCATGTATCTGCAGCGTGAAGACAAAAAGAAAATGGTAATCGAAAATCATGGCGAGCAAAAATGGAAAAGCATGGTAGAGCAGCTGCGGGATCCGGATAAAATTATGTGGACTTACAATCACATTCTTCCAAATTTTTTAGATGCAGCAACGGAACAACTGGTAACCCAATAAAAATAAAAGACAAAAGATCCTTGTGCTTCCACAGGGATTTTTTGTTCTAATTTAGATATGTTTATGGTTCACCAGCTTCAGTACTATTATCATCGCCTGTTGTGTCACTCACTTGTACGTCCGGTAATTCTATTCAACAAATTGCATCATCAAATATGAATCAAGCACTTCTCTGTCTTATAACGCCTAACTTCTGAATTCTTTATGATACCATCCATACGAACCGCTTTCAATAAAAATTTTACGCAGGAAAAATATCAGTCTTTTCTTAAAGATCTTCACGCAAAACATCCTGGTGCAATAGAATTTCGTGTAGCAGAAACACCATTGTTTGTTCATGAAAATTTTAAAGAAAAAATATTATCAGCCTGCGAAAGTATCGTAGATGTTATAACACAACCGGATTTTAAACAGTTAACAGCAAATGCAATTCCGCGGGAGCTAAAAGTTCCAAACGAAAATAGCCACACACAATTTATCGCTTTTGATTTTGGCATTTGCGAAAATCAAAATGGCGAACTGGAGCCTCAGTTGATAGAAATGCAAGGCTTTCCAAGTTTATTTGCTTACCAGGTTTATGAAGATGAGGTAACGAGAAGGCATTATCAAATTCCCGGAAATTATTCTCCTTATTTAAATGGTTTTGATAAAGAAAGCTACCTGCAGTTATTAAAAGATATTATTGTAAAAAATGAAGATCCTGAAAATGTTATTCTTCTCGAAATATTACCACATCAACAAAAAACAAGAATAGATTTTTATTGCACACAGGATTTTTTACACATTCCCATTGTATGTTTAACAGAACTGATAAAAGAAGGCAATAAATTATTTTATAGGAGAGATGATAAAAAAGTTCAGGTAAAAAGAATTTATAACCGTGTGATATTTGATGATCTTCAGCAACAATCCGCAGTAATACAGCAGAAAGGGAAACTACTATTTGAAGATCTTGATGTGGAGTGGGTACCACATCCCAACTGGTTTTACAGGATCAGCAAATATACCTTGCCTTTTATTCATCACCCCTATATTCCTGAAACCCGATTTTTAAGCGATGTAAAAGCACTTCCACCTGATCTTGAAAATTATGTGTTGAAACCTTTGTTCTCTTTTGCTGGCCAGGGTGTTGTTATTGATGTAACAAAAGAAGATATTGATGAAGTAAAAGATCCGCATAACTGGATATTGCAACGCAAAGTAAAATATGCCGATGTTATCCAAACACCTGATGTTCCTGCAAAAGCAGAGATACGGATTTTTTATTTCTGGAAAGAAGGTGATGCAAGGCCAATTGCCACAAATAATCTTGCCCGTTTAAGCAAAGGCAAAATGATTGGTGTGCGTTACAACAAAAACAAAGAATGGGTTGGCGGCACGATGGCTTATTTTGAGCGATGAACTTATAGGTTTTAGAAAGACGCACTTTTCAGTTATACATTTATTTAAAAAAAGGAAGAAGCAACAATTAATCTATTATTCTTTCTCCAAACTAAAGGAGTCTAAAGTTATTCCAAAAAAGGGAATAGAGAGTAATAATTGGAAAGAAATAAAAGGCTAATTTTTTTCAAATTATTGTATATCAATTACTTACGTTTTATACTACTGCTTGGCATAGCATTCGCCAGTGCATACTAACCAATCGAAATTGAGAATGAGTAAATAATGCCCTTAAAAAATGATGTTCATAGCAGAAGGATGAATATTAGCTAGAAATGGAATAGTACGTAGAAGAAAAGAATTAAAACAACCCGTGCAGTTGCAATCCTATTACCTCAGTTGATATCTTATTAATCTACCTTCTCTAATTGCAGAAACTAACAACAGTAATCTTTTTATCCTAAATCCTTTGTTAGTACTGTAATCCAGCAAAATTCACAGGCATTATTTGAATCAAGGGATAAAGTTATTATCCCACTAAGAGTTGTATTTAAGAAAAAACCTCGGATGTGACTGAGGAAAGCGAAGCTTTATTGTTTTCTTAAACAGGGTTAAGAAATAATCATCGTAGAAAGTATAAGATGACAAAGATATGTATGAAGGCGGATAGTAAGATTTATGTTGCAGGCCATAACGGGATGGTAGGAAGTGCTTTAGTAAGAAAGCTTAGGGAAAAAGGTTTTGATAATATAGTTTATCGCAGTTCAAAAGAACTCGATTTGAGAGATGCTGCTGCAGTTGCTGGATATTTTGCTGAAGAAAAACCAGAGTTTGTTTTCCTTGCTGCTGCTAAAGTTGGAGGAATATTAGCAAATGATACCTACCGGGCGGATTTTCTGTATGATAATTTAATGATTGAGAGCAACGTTATTTTCCAGGCTTATAAAAACAATGTTACAAAACTTTTATTTCTAGGTTCATCCTGCATCTATCCCAAATTTGCTTCCCAGCCCATAAAGGAAGAATCTTTACTGTCTGGCAAACTAGAATCTACTAATGAACCTTATGCCATCGCCAAAATAGCAGGTATCAAATTATGTGAAGCTTTTCGCGATCAGTACAATTGCAATTTCATCTCTGTAATGCCTTCTAATTTATACGGACGAGGTGATAATTATCACCCGGAAAATGCTCATGTATTACCAGCATTAATACGGAGATTTCACGAAGCAAAAGAAAGCAATAAAGCAAACGTAGTTATCTGGGGCACAGGAAAGCCTAAAAGAGAATTTTTATTTGCTGATGATCTGGCTGATGCCTGCATCTTTTTAATGAACTGCTATAACGAAAAAGAGCTCATTAATATAGGCTATGGTGAAGATATCAGTATAAAAGATCTTGCTCTTTTAGTTAAAAACATCACCGGGTATAGAGGCGCTATCACTTTTGATGAAACAAAACCGGATGGTACTCCGCGCAAAATAATAGACTCATCAAAATTGAATGATCTCGGCTGGAAACCGTCTGTTACACTTGAAAAAGGTATCGAAATAGCTTACCAGGACTTTCTTCAAAACCAATATAAAAATCAACCCTCCATAATCTAACAAAAGACATCATGAAAACTGCATTAATAACAGGCATCACGGGGCAGGACGGCGCTTATCTCTGTGAGTTCTTACTTAACAAAGGCTATACGGTGCATGGCATTAAACGCAGGGCTTCTTTGTTCAATACCCAGCGTATTGACCATCTTTACCAAAATCCGCAGGAAGCAGGAAGAAATTTGATCCTTCACTACGGCGACTTGACTGATAGCTCGAATCTTATTCGTATCATCAAAGAGGTGCAGCCGGATGAAATATATAACCTTGGCGCCATGTCTCATGTAAAAGTGAGTTTCGAGGTACCTGAATATACTGCAGATGCGGATGCGTTAGGAACATTACGCCTTTTAGAAGCAGTACGTTTATTAGGCATGGAGGATAAAGTTAAGTTTTACCAGGCCTCCACTTCCGAATTGTATGGATTGGTTCAGGAAGTACCTCAAAGAGAAAAAACGGCTTTCTATCCACGCTCTCCTTATGCCGTTGCCAAATTATACGCTTACTGGATAACTGTAAACTACCGTGAAGCTTATAACATGTTTGCCTGCAATGGTATCTTATTCAACCATGAAAGCCCTTTGCGAGGAGAAACCTTCGTTACAAGAAAGATCACAAGAAGTGTATCTCAGCTTGCACTGGGCCTTGCTGATAAACTGTACATGGGTAACCTTGATTCACAGAGAGACTGGGGACATGCAAAAGATTACGTGGAAGCGATGTGGCTTATTTTACAACAGGAAGTGCCGGAAGACTTTGTTATTGCTACCGGTGTTACAACTTCCGTAAGAGATTTTTTAAGGATGGCATTGGAAGAAATTGGTGTTGAAGTTGAATTTAGAGGAAAGGGCTTAGATGAAGTAGGCATTGTTAAATCATGTACAAGTGAATACGATTTTACTCCTGGCCAGGAAATAGTAAAAATAGATCCAAAATACTTTCGCCCTGCTGAAGTAGACATTCTCATAGGAGATGCAACAAAAGCAAGGGAGACATTGGGATGGAACCCAGGCTACACACTCAGAGAGATCGTAAGAGAAATGGTGGCGTCTGATTTAGTCTCTCTGCAAAAAGAAAAGTTACTTATCGATGCAGGTTTTCAGATAGCCATGCAATACGAATAAATGTAACTGCTTTATAAAAAAGCAGGAATACAAGGTGCAGTTAAAAAACCGGTAACAGCTTATTTCTAATCCACCCTTAAATAATTTTATGAAAATTTCATCCCGGGAGAAAAATGGCTTACAATTCAAAGAAGAATCTTCGGGAGATTTTTTTGCCCGGGGAGTTTACCGGATCAAAAATTTTCCAACGCCACGTATCTCTGTTATTACTGTATGTTTTAATAGTGAGGATACAATAAGACATACTCTGCAAAGCGTAAAAAACCAAACGTATTCCAATATCGAACATATTATTATAGATGGCGCTTCAGATGATAATACTGTACAAATTGCTCAGAGTTTTCCGCATGTATCTAAGATTATTTCTGAAAAAGACAAAGGCATATACGATGCGATGAACAAGGGATTGCAATATGCTTCTGGTGATATAATATCTATCTTGAATTCAGATGATGTGTATGCTTCAAACAATGTTTTAAATATAGTGGCAGATTTATTCGAAGTAACAGGCACAGATACATTGTATGGGGATTTACAGTATGTTGATGCTAGAAATATAAACAGAATATTGCGAAACTGGAGATCAGGAGATTTTAATACCAATAAGTTTAAATATGGTTGGATGCCCCCACATCCAACTTTTTTTGTTAAGAGGGAAGTTTATCAAAAAGCAGGCATGTTTGATACTTCGTTAAAAACGGCAGCAGATTATGAGTTTATGTTGCGCACTCTTTATAAATATAAATTCAGCAGCTTTTATGTACCGGAGGTTTTAGTAAAGATGGCTGCAGGAGGAGCAAGTAATGTTTCTTTCAGTGGAAGATTAAAAGCAAACCGGGATGACAGAAAAGCGTGGTTGATCAACGGTCTTACACCTTATTTTTTTACTTTATATCTTAAGCCGGCGAGAAAAATATTTCAGTTCATCAACAAAGAGCAATTAAGAAGAGTCTTTTTCTAAAATATATGAGCCATACCAAAACAACCCTTATTTAAAGCCATCTCTATGTACGATATTTTATTTTGTTTAAGTCTTTCCTTTATAGTTACCCTTATTTCCATTCCTGTAATACTAACGATCGCAAAAGAAAAAAAATTAGTTGATTTACCAAACAACAGAAAGGTTCATATAACACCTATTCCTTCATTAGGTGGAGTAGGAATTTTTGGAGGTTTTGCACTTGGATGCCTTATCTGCACTTCATTTTCTCATACACCAGAGTTTCAGTTTTTCCTGGCTGCTGTACTTGTCGTTTTCTTTTTTGGATTGAAAGATGATATACTTATTATATCTCCTGTAAAAAAACTTTTTGGCCAATTGATGGCTGCCTTCCTGGTAGTATATAAAGGGGGCCTGAGGTTTTCAGATTTTTATGGCGTGTTCGATTTAAATATAAGCAATCCTGTTTATGGATTTATCCTCACTTTTTTTACGGTTATTGTTATTATGAATGCTTTCAATCTTATTGATGGGATCGATGGTTTAGCTGCATCTCTTGGTTTAATGGTATCCGTTTTTCTGGGTTTGTATTTTTTAAAGACGGGTTTTATTTCTTATGCTGTTTTATCCTTTTCACTTACAGGTAGTTTAGCAGCTTTTTTAATTTTTAATTTTCATCCTGCTAAGATTTTTATGGGTGATGTAGGTTCCCAGTTAATTGGTTTGGTTAGTTCAATATTAGTGGTAAAATTTATTATAGTAGCACCTGCCAATCCTGTATGGTCTGTAAGTATTTCTCCGGCTCTTGGCATCAGCATTTTAATTATTCCCCTGTTAGATACGCTGCGTGTTTTTACGATCAGGATCTGGAATAAGAAATCTCCATTCGTCGCGGATAGAATTCATATTCATCATATATTATTGGATAAAGGCCTTTCTCACCGAAATATTACTTTTTCACTTCTGGCTTTTAATATGCTAATTGTTGCCTTAGTATATATAAGCAGGAGCCTTGGAAATGGATGGCTGATCTTTTCTATGTCGCTTTGTTATTTTGGTTCAGTAACAATTCTGCATCTTCTGCCTATCCAAAAAAAGGTGCAAAAACAGGTTTCCAAAATTCCTTTGTATTCAGATGGGCCAGATATTAAAACCATAACTAAAACAACTGTGATAATAAACAAAAGTTTGGTAGAATAAAAATATAAAGCAACGAGGTTAAATCTGCCTTATTTTATAGAACCGGAATTATAAAATGCAATTAAAGATGTGCCGGAATGAAGTCGGTAACAGTTGAAAGCTTTCAAAATTAAATATCTTACGGCCGAAATAAAAGAAGTAAGTAAACTTCTTTTATGCAAGTTCAACAAATACAATAACCCTTATGAAGCAAACGATCAAAACCAGTTTTTCTTGTTTCCTGTTTATCAGTCTTGTTTTTTTAACAGCATGCAGCTCATCAAGAGTGAATAAAGATTTTCTGTATTTCCAAAATGGTAAAGAAAGTACAGGTGAAATATTATTGAAGGAACCTTTGATACAACCCAACGATCTATTAAATATCCAGGTGTTTAGTAAAACCCTTAACCAGGAGCAGGCTTCGCTTTTTAATATTCCTAATGCGAGTGGTGCTAATGCAGGCGGTTACCAGGTAAGTACTCGTGGAACAATTGATGTTCCTCTTATAGGTTCTGTTAAGGCTGCGGGACTTACCCGGGAACAACTTGAATCGGCTTTAGCTGAGAAGCTGGCTCCTTATGTTAAGGATCCATCGGTTATCATCCGGTTTTTACAATTTAAAGTGAATGTGTTGGGAGAAGTGCATGCTCCCGGAACAAAAAGTTTTGAAACCGATGGTGTAACAATCATCGATGCAATTGGTGCCGCCGGCGATTTAACTGATGAGGCTAACAGAAAGGATATAATGGTTATAAGAAATGTGGGTGGTAAAAGAACCTATCACTCCATTGATCTTAGGGATAGAAACGTTTTTGAATCTCCTGTTTACCAGTTGGAGCAAAATGATATAGTGTATGTGGCAGCTAATAAAAATAAATTGAAAGAAGTAAATGCTAATCCTGCTGCACAAAGAAATCTGCAGCTTGGGTTAACTATCGTTTCATTGGCAGCAACAATCATTAGTGTTATTGCTGTGGTTACAAAATAATTAATATGTCTATTATTACACAAGGCCCTGTACAAAAAACGCAAAGTATAGGTAAGCCGACTTTAAAAGAGCTGATTGTCAAATATCTTTCGTACTATCCGCTTTTTATCATCTCTTTGGTTGTTTGTTTTGGTGCAGCTTTCCTGTATATCACTTTTACGGTGCCCAAATACAATACTTCAGCGCTTATACTGGTCAAAGGCACTACTACTGCATCTTCCGGCGGTTCAAATGATCTCGTCGATAAAGCTTTGAGTGGCGGCGTTCCCAATCTTCAGAATGACATGATGCTTCTACGCTCTACCAGCCTCATAAAAAAAGTAGTACAGAAATACAACCTTAATATCAGTTATTACAAAACGGAAAATCTCGTTCAAACGGATGTTTATCATAACGCACCCTTCAGCCTGGTTCCTCAGTTTACAGACGATATTAATACAACCCTCGATTTTACGGTTTCCAATCCTACGACAATAGGATGTGAAATAAGTTACGGAGAAAAAGATAAGGAGAAATATGAATCCGTGAAATGGAATGAGCCTTTTCTTTTAGATAATAAAAAGTTTGTCTTGATCCCCAATGGTAAGATTCAGTATGAAAAAGAGAAATATAAAGTAACGGTAAAATCGATCGAGCAGGCTGCAAACGAACTGTCTAAAAGATTTTCTGTAACAATGACGGCTACAAACAATACCATTATAGAACTAAGCCTGTTGACCGAAAATTTGGAACGTGGAAAAGAGGTTTTGGATGGAATTGTTTCTGAATTTATCGAAGCAAACATAGAGGATAAGAAAAAGATTGCAAAAAGTACCATTAGCTTTATTGATGACCGTCTGAATGTAGTAAGCACACAGCTAGGTGGCGTTGAAGGCGATCTCGAAAGTTTCCAGGGTAAGAGCAAATTAATTATACCCGAACAGCAATCTGCACAAAACCTGAGCAATTCACAGGACGTTTCCAAATCACTCAACAATATAGAAATTCAGAAGAATGTCGTGTCAATGGTACGCGGTTATCTGAAAAATCCATCAAATAATGGAAGTTCAGTTCCTTCCACTCTCGGATTAGACGATCCTACTCTGTCTTCTCTGATTACAAAGTACAATGAATTGCAATTGAGAAAAGAAAGAGAAGCTCCTTTAAATGCACCAAACAGCCTGGTAATAAAAGACCTGAATAATCAGAGCGAAACACTTAAGTCGAACATCCTGGAAAGTTTGGATAACATTGATAAAAATTTAGGTCTGCAGGAAAGCGGTTTGCAAAAGCAGAACAGTAAATACAATCAGTTTATCTCTTCTTTACCCGGGAAAGAGAGAAACTTGCAGGAGATTAAACGCCAGCAAAACATAACCGAAGGCCTGTATTTATACTTGCTGCAGAAGAGGGAGGAAACCGCTTTATCTGCTTCGTCTGCAATATCAAATTATCAGCAGGTTGATCCTGCCACAGGTTATGGCCCTGTAGATCCGGACAAGAAATTAATTTTCGAATTAGCTATTGCTTTAGGATTACTACTGCCTGTTGGAATAATTTATATTCGGGATGCGCTTAATGATAAAATAACAAGCAGAACCGAGATTAATGAGATGATCCAAATACCTATTACAGGTGAAATAGGTCATATAAAAAACAACAAAAATTTAGAAGAATCTCAAAAAAATAAAATATTAATAGAAGAACAATTTCAGATTATTCGTACCAACATTTCGGCGCTGCATAGAAAGAGAGACCGGAATATTTTTCTGGTTACTTCTACTGCCAGCGGCGAAGGCAAATCATTGATAAGTTTGAATCTCGCCAAAGTGTTAGCTAAATCTGGTAAAAAGGTAGCACTGCTTCAATTCGATCTGAGAAAAGCTGATACAGTTATAAAAGAGATAAATAACGAGAAAGGGCTTTCCGATTATCTGTCAGGAGAAATTACAGATCTTTCAGAATTATATACTGTTTCGGAAGAAACACCAACCCTCCATATTTATTCTTCGGGGCCTGTGCATCAAAATCCGGCTGATTTGTTAACCAATGATCAGCTTGCTCCTTTATTTTCCATGCTGAGGTATCAATACGATTACGTGATCGTCAATTCTGCTCCGGTGGGATATGTAGGGGATGCCTTGATATTAGGGGAATACAGTGACGCTGTTATTTACGTTATACGCCAGCGATATACGAATAAAAAGCACTTGTACTTTATAGATGATATTGCCAGGACAGGCAAACTGAATAACATGTATTTAGTGGTGAATGATGTGAAGTATGGTTCTAAATATGATTATTATGGCTATGGGCAGTATTATACCATGGGAAGATACCAAAGGAATTAATTAATAAAGAATAAACAGACTAAAATTAAGCTTCAGTTTCTAATGCACAATACAAATATGAGTTCACTTGTCGCAGATAATAGTTTTACGGTAAATGGCAGTGCAAAAAACGACCAGAAATGGGATCTGGAAGTGAAACCTTACGACCGTTTATTTAACCTGCACCTGAAAGACCTGTGGAACTATCGCGATCTGATCTGGTTGTTTGTAAGACGCGACTTCGTTGCCCAGTATAAACAAACGGTTCTTGGTCCTGTGTGGCAATTTATTCAACCAATTCTTACAACACTGATGTTTTTACTCGTGTTTGGTCATTTTGCCAATTTCCCGACAGACGGTATAGCACCGGCAGCATTTTATATGGCAGGAACAACGATGTGGACCTATTTCTCTGTTTGTTTAACCAATGTTTCAGGTACGTTTGTGAGCAACGCTGCTATTTTCGGAAAAGTATATTTTCCCCGGCTGGTACTACCGATCTCGATCGTTATATCCAACATGGTGAAGTTCGGAATTCAGTTCCTGCTTCTAGTAGTCGTTGTCACCTATTATCATTTTAACGGTTACCCACTTCACCTTACTTATAGAATCTTTTTAATTCCGGTTTTGTTGGTCGAAATGGCAGCCCTCGGACTCGGTTTGGGTATCATTATTTCATCCGTAACGACAAAATACCGAGACTTTACAGTTTTGCTCACTTTTGTAGTGCAGCTGTTGATGTATGCCACACCGGTAGTTTACCCTTTGTCTTTTTTGAAAAATAAAAGCTATAAATGGCTGGTTGATATAAATCCGCTCACTTCTGTTATGGAGTCTTTCCGCTACGCTTTATTTAATACGGGCATAGTAGAGAGAGCGGACATTATTTATAGCATCGTGTTTACCGTTATGTCTTTATTAATTGGTGTCGTAATGTTTAATAAAGTAGAAAAAACGTTCATGGATACCGTTTAAACGCTGCACTCCACCCAAAATTTAAATAAGAACAATCATGGCTCAAGCCATTAAAGTAGAAAACGTATCGAAGTTATATAAATTAGGACAGGTTGGTACCGGCTCTATTGCGCATGACCTTAACCGGTTCTGGCACAGGGTAAGAGGGAAAGAAGATCCTTATCTGGTAATCGGCGAAGCAAATGACCGGGCAAAAACCGGCAAAAGTGAATATGTCTGGTCTTTAAGAGATGTAAGCTTTGGCATTGAGCAAGGTAATGCTGTTGGTATAATTGGAAGGAATGGAGCCGGTAAAAGTACTTTGCTTAAAATATTAAGCAGAGTTACAGCTCCAACTAAAGGTTCCTTCAAGGCAAGGGGACGTATTGCTTCTTTACTCGAAGTAGGAACAGGTTTTCACCCGGAACTTACCGGCAGGGAAAACGTTTACCTGAATGGCGCCATCTTAGGTATGCGCAAGAGAGAGATAGCTGCCAAATTTGATGAAATAGTAGATTTTGCCGGCGTAGAAAGATACATTGATACGCCCGTTAAAAGATATTCTTCCGGGATGTATGTTCGGCTGGCCTTTGCAGTTGCTGCCCACCTTGAATCAGAAATTCTGATAGTGGATGAAGTATTGGCCGTAGGAGATGCGGAATTTCAAAAAAAATGCCTGGGAAAAATGGGTAAGGGGAGCAGGGGAGAAGGCAGAACAGTTCTATTTGTAAGCCACAATATGGCAGCGGTAAAACAACTCTGTAATAAAGGTATCGTGTTAAGAAATGGAACACTTGCCTATGAAGGTTCCCAATTGGAGGCAGTATCTTATTATCAATCCTCACACGAAACAGATACTTTTTATGAACATAAAGGGCCAATTAACGAAGCTGTAGGAAATGATAATATCAGGATACTGAAATTTCAAATTGAACCGTTACAGGGGGATACTATCTCAATTTCTTCCGGCGTTACATTCAAACTTACTTTTTTCAACAATAAAAAAGATATTAATCTAGATGCCACTTTCGAGCTGAAAAACGCCGACGATATCCCGGTTTTTCATGTAGGTACGGCATTGAGCCTGGAGAATAATTCCAAACGCGGTATTTATACTGTAAAAGGAATAATTCCTCCTCACTTATTAAATGCAGGACAATATAATTTTAAATTGATCTTCGGCGAAAATCAGCGTTACGCTTTATATATGATCGAAGACTTTTTACAATTTGAAGTACTGAACGAAGCGGTAGGAAGCAATACCGGTATCCTACCTGGAGTAATTCGCCCTGATATACCTTTTAAAACTTCTTTTAGAGATGAGCCTGAAGCATGTACAGTTGATACATCTGCCTAAAATACTGGATGAAAGAGGTAATCTCTCTTTTTTCCAAAACGATGATCATATACCATTTGAAATTAAAAGAGTATGCTGGCTGTATGACGTCCCCGGCGGAGAAATGCGAGGCGGTCATGCATTTAAAGACCAGCAGGAAGTCATCATTGCTTTATCAGGCAGTTTTGATGTGGTATTGAACGACGGGTACGAAGAAAAGGCCTTCACTTTAAACCGTTCTTATTTCGCTTTATATGTTCCAAAAATGGTTTGGCGTCATATAGAGAACTTTTCAACTAATTCGCTTGCCTTTATCGCTTCCGACAATGAATACAATGAAAATGCTTATATCAGAAACTTTGAAGAATTTAGAAAAAGAGCTTTTAAAGAACAATGCTTATACAGTATTTGATTGTTCTGTTCTTCACTTTAATAAAATAAATAGCCCGGCAGGCAACCTTACACCCATTGCAAACAATGTGGATATTCCCTTTGCTGTAAAACGTGTTTATTATTTGTACGATGTGCCCGGTGGAGAATCAAGAGGTGCACATGCGCATAGAAGCATAGAGCAAATTATTATTGCTGCAAGTGGTGGATTTGATATAACTATAGACGACGGCAGAAATAAAAAAACCGTTTCCCTGAATCGCTCATACATGGGTTTTTACCTCAAACCCGGTATGTGGAGAGAGTTGCATAACTTTTCTTCCGGTGCCATCTGTTTGGTATTAGCTTCAGAAAAGTACGATCCGGACGATTATATC
>JAEZRL010000313.1 GCA_023440945.1 Bacteroidota bacterium | reverse complement strand
CCTTTTTTTACCGGCTTTACGGTTTTAATAGTCATAAAGTTCTGATCAAAATCCATCTCATAATCACAATTGGAATCATAGCTGTGATTATACATAGATACGTAGCCAAAAGCAACTGCAGCTTGTTTGCGGGATCGCCCCCATTCAAAAATATAATCAAACAGTTTTGTCTTTTCTACTTCTTTTCTTTCTTTGGCTGTTAATATCAAAACGGGTGATATTTCAATAACCGTATTTGCAGAAATATTTTTTGAAGTAAATACGCCACGTCCTCTCTGATTTGAAGGAGCAATGAACAGGTAAGGCATTATCATAGATCGTAAATAGAAATGGAAATTAAGGAAATCTAAATTGATAAGTAATTTGCACATATGAATTATGAACTGGAAGATATTACTAACAGCGAAAAATTCGAGCAGCTTATACAGATTGATGATAAACTGGAGATACATGATTTTTTGAATCACCTCAACATCAGTGATGTAGCAGAACTGATTTATGAGTACCCGGATTATGAAGCACAGATCATCGGAAGCATGAGCATACACCGTGCTGCGAGTGTGTTTAAGATTCTTGATATTTCAGCCCAGAAAAGCATTATACAAGAACTTCCTCCTTTTAAAACAGCAGAATTGCTGAATGAACTTCCTGCAGATGACCGCACCGATTTTTTGGAAGAACTGCCTAAAGAAGCGATACGGGATCTTATTAAATTATTAGATCATGACGAACGTAAAGTAACGTTGTCATTACTCGGCTATCCTGAAGACAGCGTAGGGCGTTTAATGACGCCTGATTATGTATATGTGTACGCTGAAAATACCGTGGAGCAAGCTTTTGAGATGATAAGAAAGTTGGCAAAGAATAGTGAAACGATTGATGTAGTTTATGTTATTAACGCAAAAGGAGAACTGGTTGATGACTTGCGAATTCGAGATCTAATTCTTGCTTCACCGAATAAACAGATTGATGAGCTGATCGACGGACGTGTAATTGCTTTGAATGTTACCGATGACCAGGAACACGCTACACAGATTTTTAAAATGAATAATCGAGTGGCCTTGCCCGTTACTGATAACAATAACATATTGCTTGGTATTGTTACCATAGATGACATGTTATGGGTGGCTAATGAAGAGTTCAGCGAAGACATGCAGAAGTTTGGGGGCACAGAAGCTTTTGAAGAACCATATCTTGATATTCCTTTTTTAAAACTTATTCAAAAAAGAGCAGGCTGGCTAATCATACTTTTTTTCAGTGAAATGTTAACTGCAACGGCGATGGCTTATTTTTCGGATGAGATAGAAAAAGCAGTCGTTCTTTCCATTTTTGTCCCTCTGATTATGTCAAGCGGAGGGAACAGTGGCTCGCAGGCTTCCACACTTATCATACAGGCAATGGCTGTAGGCGAAGTTACCCTGCTCGATTGGTGGCGGGTAATGCGCAGGGAGATATTTTCAGGTTTAATGCTTGGAAGTATTTTAGGAATTATTGGCTTCACTCGAATTGCTGTATGGCATTTATTGATGAAGCATGGTGTTATTGATGACTTGTATGGACCTCACTGGATGATGATCGGTTTTACAGTAGGCGCTTCATTGATTGGTGTTGTTTTATGGGGAACACTTTCTGGTTCAATGTTGCCTATCATTCTAAAAAAATTTGGCGCCGATCCTGCTGTTTCTTCTGCACCTTTTGTTGCAACTCTTGTAGATGTTACCGGTCTGGTAATTTATTTTAGTATGGCTTATCTTTTTTTACAGGGAATTTTATTGTGATTTTGTTTGCTTTTATCCAAAAAGTTATAAAAGATTTTATAGCCTTTTACAAATTTCTTTCATGGATATGTGTATAATTTTGTGCAGAACAGGTTTATAAATTAAAACAGGAGAAAGCTTGTATTTCTGTATTCTTCAAATTATCTTAGAGTTACCATTGAGAAGCAAATAATTCCTGAAAAGGATTTCGTGCAACTCAGTAAAACGAAAGCATTGGGTTTGTAAGTGTACATTTGTTAAAAGCAAGTATAAATACATTTCCGGTGCTTTCTTTTTTGCTTCTTTTCGCCAACTTTTAGTGGCCTCTTCCCATTTGCTTTAAAAAGGAGATGTGCGATATAACCGCATGATGCATTCTTGGGTATTCTAAATATTTAACGCCATATTCTTCACAAGCTTGTTTAACAATACGGCTGATCGCGGGATAATGTATATGTGAAACTTTTGGAAACAAATGATGTTCTATCTGAAAATTCAGTCCACCAACAAACCAGGAAATAAACCGGTTGCGTGTGGCAAAGTTTGCAGTTGTTCTTAGCTGATGGATCGCCCATTCGTCTTCCAATTTCCCTGCTTCATTAGGCATAGGGAATTCAGTTTCTTCAACTGTATGTGCCAATTGAAAAACAATACTGAGGATAAAACCTGCTACGATCGTAAAAATTGTGAAACCGATTATCCAGTCAACGAATCCAACAGTTATAATTGGAATAACAATAAAAAGTACATAATGTATCACTTTAAAGATCCAAAAGCTTATGTGGTCCTTCACACTCATTTTTTTTAGAGGAATATCTCCGATCTTCTGACTAAAATATTTACGGTAATCACTCACCATGCTCCAATACAAATGAAGTACAGCATAAAACAACCAGAAATATAAATGTTGAAAGCGATGAAACTTATAATACTTCTGTGAAGCCGCCATTCTTAAAATGGGTTTTGCATCAATGTCATCATCAATGCCGTCAATATTTGTATAAGCATGATGAATAACATTGTGTTTCATATTCCACATAAAATGACTTGCACCTAAAATTTCAGCAGTTATAGCAGCTCCTTTATTCACCCAATTGTATTTACTGAAGCTGCCATGACTTCCATCATGCATTACATTAAAACCAATCGCTGCTGTTAATGCACCAAATAAGGCACATAACAATAAGGCAACCGGCCATGAAGGTGTAAAAAATACGAGATGGACATACGTATATATAAAAGCAGCGAGCAGAAAAACAGCTTTGAAGAAAAGACGATAACCCCCAGTTGTTTCCATGCCTGTTGTATCAAAATAGTTATTGATCCTTTTTTTCAATTCTACATGAAACGATTGCTTTGCGTGTGCGAATTTTGGAGTTTTCATCTATTTAAATCTTTTCTTATTCTTTTAATATTAATAATGTTTTTAAATGGTATCAGGTTACATTTTTAATTAAAGGATCAAAACTTGAAATGCCGATCATCTTTTCAGTCAAATATCCTTCTGCATATTTTACGCCAATTCGCTTGCCAAGCATCAGTGCTCTGCCTTTTACAGTATCCATAAAGTCAGGCGAAGAAATATATGTTTGAGGTTCGCTGTTATCAGTAGCATTAAACTGCGTGGTATAACAAAGAACCGCTTTCAGCTTTTGTTCAAAATATTCGGACACATTATAAACAAAATCTGGTTTTAAATACCTGTCCTGGATATAATGAAAAACATGAGCCGGCCGCCAGGCTTCTTGCGGTTTATCTTCATATATCGTTTCTATTTTTCTCAAACCTGATAAAAAAGCCGCATCAGAAACGAGCTTGGAGCTTCTTCCGTGATCCGGATGCCTGTCTTCAAGCGCATTGCATAAAATAATTTGCGGCTGATATTTTCGTATTGCTACAATAACTTTTCTAATATTTTCTTCATTCACCTGGAAAAAGCCATCAGCCATTTCAAGATTTTCACGGTATTGAAGCCCGATTACTTTTGCTGCATCGGCTGCTTCTTTTTTGCGTGTTTCTGCATTGCCTCTTGTGCCCAGTTCACCACGAGTAAGATCAATCGCAGCAACTTTTTTACCCTTTGCTATTTCGCCAATCAAAGTGCCGGCACAGCCGAGTTCAATGTCATCAGGATGAACGCCAAAAGCGAGAATATCTACTTGCATAAAAAGAGTTGCAAAAGTAGGATAATTAAGCGTTAAGTTATTGAGAAAGGTTAATGACGGCGGCCATACATTCTTTCAACATCGAGAACAATAGATTCCATTGCCTGGTCGTTGCCGTAAGGATCATAATTCTGTTTAAGATTGGAACCAAAAATTAATGCAATGGTTTGCCAGAAGCGGGCAGAAAATCCGCCTTTGTATTCCTGTATTATTTCGTAGCAGTTATTACCTGTTTCCCGGTAGATAAGTTTCATCAACACTTTTCCCTGGTAATCCGAAAGCTGTGTAAGCTTGTCAGCAAATTCTTTTTTCAGATCTTTTTCTCTTGCTCTTATAATGGCTTTGCGCTGGTTTTTATCCGTTACATTTTCCAGCTTCACATTTATTTCGTTCATTACTTTTGAAGCAGAGATTGCATAAGGATAAGTTACATAAACTGCATTGCGTAAACGCGTCCATTCTGCATAATATCTTTTCCATTTCGCATTCATTTTTGCATAAACCCAAACGCCGGGATCAATTACTGAACAAGGAATGGTATCGCCATTTGATTCAATGCAGGCATTTACACGAATGGTATCATAAGGTCCCTGCCCGTTTTGTGCATGAATTCGCGACGAAGCAGTTATTATCACAGCAAGGGTGAGCAGGGATAAACGTATAGTTTTGTTTGAACACATGACCATTGTAAATATAAAATAACTCTCACAGAGTTTATACTGCAACAACAGGAAAGTAACAACGTTGTTTGTTATTGTTTTGATAAATGTATTAGGGAAAAAATGTTTTCAGCTTCTTTTAATGAAATGGTCAAGCATCTTAAACAATTTTATTGCTGCTGCTTAATTTTTAATATAGCAAATCTCCAAGACGAGAAAAAAGATTATAAAAAAACCGCTGCATGATTACAGCGGTTTTTTTGTTGGCCTACCAGGATTCGAACCTAGACAGACAGAACCAAAATCTGTTGTACTACCAT
>JAEZRL010000231.1 GCA_023440945.1 Bacteroidota bacterium | reverse complement strand
ATGAACATGCGGCAAAATGGGTATAACACTAACTCTGATATTTTTGGTTATCCCGAAAATCATTACACGCTTCCCATGCAATCTATACAACAGGTGCAGTTGGTAAGAGGTTCGGCAGCCTTACAATTTGGCAGCCAGTTTGGTGGAATGATGAACTACATTCTCAAAACCGGTGACAGTACAAAACCTTTAAGTATCGAAAGTGAACAAACAGTTGGTTCAAACAATTTATTTAACTCATATAATGCCGTTGGCGGAACAGTTGGCAAACTAAATTATTATGCCTATTACGACAACCGCAGTGGTGATGGATGGAGAGATAATGCAGCTTTTAAATATCATGCGTATTATGTAAACCTTAATTATAAGTTCAATGAAAAAGCAAGCCTTGCTTTACAGTTTTCAAGAATGGATTATGTGCAGCAAATTGCAGGTGGATTAACAGATAAACAGTTTGAGCAAAATCCAAAGCAATCAGAACGTGCAAGAAATTATTTTGAACCTGAAATAAATATTCCAGCAGTCATTTTCAAATATGCTATCTCAGAAAATACAAAACTTAAAATAACAAGCAGTTCATTATTTGGTCAACGTAACAGTGTTCAGTTTATCAATGCACCAAATATTGCAGATACTTTCAACACCACTATTAATTCCTATAACCCGAGACAAGTAGATAGAGATTATTATTCAGGCTTTTCAACCGAAGCAAGATTATTACATAATTATTCTATCGGCAACACAAAAAGCATTCTGGCAGCAGGCTTGCGTTATTCAAATGAATTAACAAAAAGAAGACAGAAAGGCGTCGGTACAACAGGAAGCGATTTTGATCTTTCACTTGCAAAACCTTATGGCATTGATCTTCGTTTCAGAACCATTAACTATGCAGCATTTGCCGAAAATGTTTTCCAGCTAAGCAATAAATTTTCCTTCACCCCGGGTGTTAGATATGAAGTGATCAATACAACACTGAATGGTGTTATCAATAAAGCAACAGATGAAGTGCATTACAAAGGCAACCGGAACTTTCCCTTGTTCGGTGCAGGCATTCAGTATAAAGTAAATCGTTTTAGTGAAGTATATGGAAACATTTCACAGGCTTACAGGCCTTATCTCTACTCAAACGTAACACCGGCAGACCGTTTGGATGTAATTGATTCAAACTTGAAAGACAGTAAAGGTTATGATGTTGACCTCGGTTATCGTGGTCATTATAAAAACATTGTAAGTTTTGATGTGAATGCTTTCTATCTTTTTTATGGTAATAAAATTGGTCTTGTATCAAAGCAAAAAGAAAATAATGTTTCTTATTTATTTGCGACAAACGTAGGTAATGCTGTTGCAAAAGGTGTGGAAGCGTACGTGGAATTATCGTTGCTTCCATTGCTTGGTACAGAAAGCAAAACAAATGATATAAGCATATTTAATTCTCTTGCTTACGATCATGCCAGGTATACCAAAGCCATTATTAACAAAGGCGGAGTTAATACAAGCATAGAAGGAAATTATGTTGAGAATACGCCAGATTGGATAAACAAAACCGGTTTGTCATTGCAACATAAAAATATTATTGCCCGTGTTCTTTATAGTTACACAAGCGAAAGCTATAACGATGCATTCAATACAATTTACAGTGATAACGGCGTGATCGGTATTATTCCGTCATACCATATTTGGGATTTTAGTTTTGAATACACGTTCAAAAACAATTACCGTTTATCCGGTGGTATAAACAATTTTACAAATGAAAAATATTTCAACCGGAGAATAACCATGTATCCCGGCCCCGGTATTTTACCTGCTGACGAAAGAACATTTTATGTTTCGTTTGGCATTAA
The DNA here is from genome assembly GCA_023440945.1 of Bacteroidota bacterium. Lineage (GTDB taxonomy): Bacteria > Bacteroidota > Bacteroidia > Chitinophagales > Chitinophagaceae > JAEZRL01. Next base: position 3,740 of record JAEZRL010000231.1, on the reverse strand, counting down.
AATTTGAAACCTAAAGATGCCCATTGTTCCGGAACGTATAAGTAAGTGACACAAGAGGCGATGCCACTGAGAACAAACGATGGTAACATAAAAAACTCTTCTCATACACGAATGACACAAACACAAACGCTGTGAATCTTCACCACGTTTTTTAATTACATTCGTTAGTAAAATGCCGGATATGAAAAACCTGTTTCTTGCATTATTTTTTAGCACATGTAGTTCCGTTTTACTTGCGCAAACATCACTACCGCCGGATAAAATTTACGGGCAATTGTTTGTTGATGTGCAGATGCAGCGCATTTTTCCCGACAATAAAACCTTCGTTGATTGTGTACCTAAACGTGATCCAAAAGCGATCGTGGCAGATTATTTAGCGATAAAAAAAAATCCTGCTATAAGGTTTTCGCTGCAACGGTTTATAGAAGAAAATTTTGAAGTTCCCGTAAATCATCCGGTAGCTTATAAAACGGATACATCACTTGTGAAGGAACATATAAAACAATTGTGGCAGGTGCTGAAACGTAATCCTGATAAGCCTGTAAAAGGAAGTTCGTTGCTGGCTTTGCCAAACCCATACATTGTTCCCGGCGGACGTTTCAGAGAAATCTATTATTGGGATTCTTATTTCACCATGCTTGGCTTGCATGAAAGTGGTGAAGATGAAACGATCGAAAGTATGATACAGAATTTCGCTTACATGATACAGCAATATGGACATATTCCAAATGGCAACCGGACTTATTATTTAAGTCGTTCACAACCACCTTATTTTTCGATGATGATAGAATTGCTTTCTGAAATAAAAGGCGGAATGGTGTATGCTTTATACAAGAATGCGCTGCAGAAAGAATATGATTACTGGATGGATAAAACTGCGCCAACAAAACATGTTGTAAAGATGCCGGATGGAAGTACTTTGAATCGTTATTATGATCAAAGTGCAAGGCCAAGACAAGAATCTTTTTACGAAGATTCTATGACGGCAAAAGATGTTGGAAAAGATTTGCCTGAAGTGTATCGGAATCTTCGTTCCTGTGCAGAAAGCGGTTGGGATTTCAGTAGTCGCTGGTTTACGGATGGCGAGCATTTAACAACGATCCAGGTTACGAATATCGTTCCGGTTGATCTTAATTGTTTGCTTTATCATTTGGAGTTAACGTTGGCGAGATGTTATAAAGAAACAGGCGATCTTTTGCAGTCGAATTATTACAATCAATTAGCAGAAAGAAGAAAAAAAGCAATTAATAAATATTGTTGGAATGAGGATGAGAAATGGTATTATGATTATAACATTAGCCAAGAAAAATTATCATCGAAAATGACGATTGCAGGCATGACGCCTTTGTTTTTGAATGTTTCAACAGAAGAACAGGCAAAAGCTGTAGCTCAAACCGGTAAAGAAAAGTTTTTAAAACCGGGCGGTTTTGTTACAACTTTAAAAACCACCGGAGAACAATGGGATGCGCCCAATGGCTGGGCGCCTTTGGAATGGATCGCAATAAAAGGTTTGGAGAATTACAATGAACATGAGCTTGCCAAAGAAGCTGCTACACGCTGGGCAGAACTGAACATAAAAGTATATCATGCAACCGGGAAGATGATGGAGAAATACAACGTTATTGATACTCACCTTGAAGCAGGAGGAGGTGAATATCCTTCCCAGGATGGCTTCGGATGGAGCAATGGCGTATTGCTGAAACTAATGAATATGTATGCAATAGAAGAAATTAACCATTAAGAAGCTGAGAGGGGATTGAAATTCAATGTTCCTTCCGGCCTTCTTCTATTTTATATAAGCCTGGCCGGAAAGAATAATACAAAGTAAGCAACAAGGGTGTTACTTCATAATAGGTTATACGCATGACAAGATGACCGGTCAATAAGAAGATGAGAAATAATACAAGCAATATCTTATCAAACTTATTTGTAAAAAACCCGATTATAAAACTTAATTCAATAACAGTTAGAAGAAGATACAACAGGTAGCTTATTTTTTGATGTTCGATAAGCCATTGTATCATTATTGTTTGCCAGTAAGCCGGCGAATTAACAAGCATCTCTTTGTGCTGATATAATAAAATGCCACTCATTTGTGAAGGGTTGAAAATACCGCCCTGGTAAAATTTCCACAATCCTGCAGAAATGAAAAAGAAAAGAAAAAAATAACGCAACCCATCAAATAATAATGCAAAGGTTTTTGGATTGGAAGGAATGAAAATAACGGGAAACAAAAGCCAGGCAATATGCCCTTCGATAGAATTGGATGGATACAAAGTATAACATTGTACATAACACCAGTTTATAACCAGCATAAGGATGGCTGCAATAGCTGATCTGTTTGGATCAAACCTAAATTGAACAAGATAAATCAGCGGTGCAGAATAAAAAAGTATATCGAATAAAATACAACCATAAGCATTGTTCAATAACCACTGATGCATACCTGTTTGCATAAAAACCCAAGTAAAAATATCTTCCCTTAAATAGAAAAAAGAAGGTTGCAGTTGAAAAAGAAATAAGCCATTCCAGAACTTATAGATCATCAAAACATAAAAGATGATACAATAGGAACGAATGACTTTGTATTTTAATGATTGATTCATTCTGGCGGCTACCTCTCCCCTTTTTCTTGAAGTTGATAATCGCTGTAAGCGACGATATTAAAATTGATCTTCAAAGAATCAATCTCTTTATGAATAACTGTTTGCAAGTAAGATTCATACCACCTGTAAAAGTTCATGTCGGAGATATTATTAATGTATTTCGATGAATCAAAATGCAGCAAAGATTTTATATGCTGATGATAAATTTTACTGTTCCATTCTTTTTGTGCATCATATAAAACAACAGGCTGAATAATTTCATCCCATCGCTGCGTGGAGAAGTCTTTTGTTTGAAGTGCTTTATTGTTTACGATCACTTCAGGTACTACATAAATTTTTTTCGGTTTAATAACTTCTGAGTACATGCCATAATGAAAGAAAGGCGACAATGATGCATCTCTTCTTATGTTGAGCGTTAACTGAATAACAGCAAATAACACAACAACTATAAACCAGAATTTAGATTGGCGGTATAATTTTAAAAGATACATGGATGAGGATAAAGGATTACATGAAAATACTTATTCTTTATACATTTTTATTTCTGTTTCGCCGGTTGATTTAATGTAACCGCGATACATGCCTTCTGTATTAAAAGGCATTGCAATGTTTCCCTCTTTATCAACAGCGATCAATCCACCGTCACCGCCTAATACACTTAACTTTTGTAATATCATTTTATTCGCGGCATCCTGCAAATTTTCATGCGCAAGTTCCATCCTGTCACTCACACTTTTCGCCATCACCAACCGAATAAAAAATTCGCCCCAACCCGTACAACTGACAGCACACGTTGCATTGTTTGCATACGTTCCTGCACCAATGATTGGTGAATCACCTATCCGTCCAAACTTTTTATTGGTCATGCCACCTGTACTTGTTGCCGCAGCAAGATTACCATTCATATCCAAAGCCACAGCGCCAACGGTTCCATATTTATGATCGAAGTTGCCGGGCTGATGCAAAAGATAGGTATGAGATGAATCTATTTTTTTTGCACTATCTGCGGAATCTTTTGCTTTCACCACCTGCAAACTTTTCCATCTTGATTCAGTATAGAAATAAGAAGGATCAACAATGGTGCATCCGTTTTGTGCAGCAAATTTCTCGGCACCTTTATAAGCCATCATTACA
>JAEZRL010000198.1 GCA_023440945.1 Bacteroidota bacterium | reverse complement strand
TAACTACACAAGTTATAAAATAGACAAGCGGCTTTTTTGTAACGGTTATACTTAATAAAAAAATAACCAAAGAGCAAAGCGCTACTATTCTGAAGAGAGCAGGCAGCAACAATGATCCTGCAAAAGGTATATAACTGAATACAAGCAGTGCAATAAAAAAAACTATTATTCCCTCAAGCATCTTTTCTGGGGGTTGGCTTTAAATTTTTTTGATATAATACACTTAATAATAAATAAATAAACGCTTTAACCCTTAGAATATTTCTTCCATTTTTTAAGCTGCTGATAAAGTATTTAGTTGCTTCATCGTATTCTTTCATTTCATATTTTATTCTTGCAATTTGAAAATCACGATAAGCACAAGCTTGTTTTACTCTGAGCTTATTTTTTAAAAAAGGCAAGTGTCGTTCATATACCTCTTTCAACCTTTTAATATGTTTATTGCCTGCACCCGAAATATTGCCACCGCCACTCCAATAACCTCCCAAGCATTTAGCAATAACTTTAAACCTGTAACCAGCTCTTGCAACTCTCAACCATAAATCAAAATCTTCTACTGCTATCAGGTTCTTATCCTCAGAAAAAAAACCAACTTTTTGCAGGACATCCTTTTTCACACAGGCACTTGATGTTAGAACGGTATTTCGTTTAGACATTAATCTTACAAAAGCATTCTTGTTTAAGGCAAAAGTTTTCATTTTTTTACGCTTACCATCACTGAAATAAGCATATAAAGAATGGCTTATTACATCATGTTGAGAGATATACTTTTTGCAGTACTCAAGTTTTTCAGGAAACCACCAGTCATCAGAATCAAGAAAGCATACCCAATCGCCCTTTGCTTCCCGTATTCCGGTGTTTCTTGCACGGGCCGGGCCACCAAAATTTTCTCCATGGAAATATTTCAAATTCAGATCAGCATATTTTTCTTGTTTTACAATTTCAGAAGTGTTATCAATAGAACCGTCATCACAAACAAGTACCTCAAAGTTTTTATATGTTTGCGTAAGTAATGCATTCAAACATCTTTCAAGTTGTTCTGCCCGGTTGTAAGTAGGAATAATAACTGAAAATAGATAGTTGTTACTCATTGCATGTAAATCCTGTTTCAACTAACGAACTAAATATATTAAGATACTTATGAATTATAATTGAATTGCGAAACCGTTCGTTATAAAGTGAATATCCATTCAAACCCATTGTTGTTTGCATAGCTCTGTCCGCAACTAATTTAGCAATTGCCTGTGTAAGTTCTTGTGCATTGTTTGGTTCAACTACATAGCCATTGTATTCGTCCTGTATCTGTTCGGGTATTCCGGCAACATTGGTTCCGATAACAGGCTTTTTTAAAAGCATTGCTTCGATTATCACATAAGGGAAATCTTCAAAGCCTATTGAGGGTAAAATGAAGATATCAAACGAGTTCATGTAGGATAAAATATCATCCCGATAGCCTGCTAAAACAACCTTTTTTTCCAAACCACTTTCCGTAATTTGTTTTTGAAGCTTTGGCTTATCCTCTCCATCCCCAAAAATTAAAAGTTTGAATGGTGTGTTTTGAACAATAGAATTATCAAGCCTTCTTATAGCCTCTATTAAAACATTAAATCCTTTTCGTGCCGTTAATAAACCAACGCTTCCAAGTATAACAGTATCATTGTCAATTTCAAATTCTTCGCGAAGCATTTTTTTTAATGAATAAGCATGTTGTTCCTTTGTTGTACTAAGGGAATTAGGTATTGCAATACATTTTTGTGGATTGAAATGCCGAAATTGTATCAACCTTTTCCGTGCAGCTTCAGAAGCTGTAATAAAATAGGAAACCTTTTCTCCAATAAACTTATCCAATTGTTTTTCTAAAAAGTTTTTTTGTGTCATTGCAAGATTATTCACAACAAACACAATTTTATCAATGCCTGTTAGTTTCGCTGCTATCACTGCAATTCTACAACTTCTGGCTCCCGGATACCCGCCGTTATTAATGAACAATATATCGGGCTTTTTTTTTCTGAATAAGTGAAGTAGTAATACCAGGTTGTACAGATTGTGAATACCTGTTACTTCAAAAAAATAACTTACAAAAAAACGAAAGCCATAATAATAGTACCGAAAGGTTTTTTGATTGGTTAATTTATACTTATATCCCCAATTGTTGAGAGCTGAAAGTATTTTAAGTGACTTTAGATCTACAGTGCGATTTACGGGGTAAATTTTTTTTACTTGCTTTTTGTATTGTGGGCTGTATGCATATGCAAACATCATTTCATATTGTTCGTATATGTCGGGAGATTTAATAAGGTTCTCCAGTACGTGTTCGCTGCCGCTATACACAAAACAATCACTATAGAACAAAAATTTTATCAAAGCATTATTTTTGCAGAAGAATTTTCTATCTAAACCGCTTTTCTCAGATTAATTAATCTGTTTGTTAATAAATTAATACTTCCTCTAAATGGTTTTGAAGTTAAATAGTATGCTATGAATGCAAGAAAGGAGCAAAAAGCGCCGCTGCTTATAACCATTATCAAATTCAGCTTGTTTTTGCTGAGAGGTAAATGATTGGAGAAAGAGATCAGCAAACCAATCAATAGAAGTAAAGAAGGGAGAATAGGGATAATAAGTTTTATTAGAAATTGTTTCAGGCTTATCGCTAAAAAATCGAGTGTAAACTTCAAATGAAAGGCTCCTGTTATCATGAAAGCCAAAAACTTGAAATAAGCAAAAGTTGTAACGCCCCATTCCTTATAAAGAAATAAAATGCCTCCCCAATATATAAAAGGTAATATCATGGCTACATAATAAAGTGCCTTTATTTTTTTTCTTGCCATCAGCAATATGCCCATCGGGTACGAAATAAAACCTATGATATTACTTAAAATGAGCCATTTGGTTATCGAAACACTTGTATTAAAAGTATCGCCAACCCAGGTATAAACGAATGGTTTTGCAAGAATTACAAGAGAAACAATAGGGTAAATAACAACAGGCATTAATAAACAAATTATGCTGTAATAAAAATCTTTAAGGCCTCTATTATCATTAAGAGCAATGAAGTAATTGAATCTTGCTGTGAAAGGATTATATATTGTTCCCAGTATTGTTCTAAAGAAAGATAAGCATGTTAACCCTACTGCAAAATAAGCTACTGCAACGGGTCCTAAAAGTTTTGCAATAGCATAGGAATCAAGTTCATAATATAATATCCATGATATAGTTAGCACTAAGCTGCTGAAGGCGAGTGTTTTTATTTTTTCATAAATATTTTTGGAAAAACGGATAGAGGTAAAATATAATTTTAACGAGAGCCGATACTTTTTTGCAGCCATTAATAGTGCTGCCACTAACCCTAAAAAAGTAACTGACTGGCAGAAAAGGAAATAACCCGTTACATTGTAATTATTAGAATTGAAAAAGAAAAAAACAGATATTATTTTCAGGCATCCTATTACAATAAGTATCTTCTGGTATTTATAATCCTCCAGCCTTACGCCATAAATTAATTGTATTGATCGCTGCAGGATAATATTTGGTGAGAATAATACAAGTATAAGCAAAAGTTTACTTGCAATTTCTCTTTCTTTACCAGCTCCAATATCCTTTATTAAGCCTTCCGGAAATATAGAAAAGTATAAAAACAATAAAGCAAATAATGACACAAATATGGTTAGAATAAAAGATACAAAACCTATTATCTTTATTTCTTCTTCTGTTTTTTTTACTGCATAGCATTCGCTTGCATATTTATATCCTGCACTCATAAATCCAAGATCGGCATACGATAAAAAAATTATCAAGGAAACACAGATAGCATATATGCCATAAATTTTTGGATTGGATGAAAGCGCCGGAATAACAATAAATAGAGAGGTGAGATTTAATATTATTGACAGTATCTGCCAGAAATAAATTTTTATATAGTTGAAAGTGTATGATTGCTTCATTAAAAATTCTTATGAATTTTTTCCTGTTGTGCTATTTGAAACTGTTAAATAAAAAGTCAATGAGTTAAGTGGAAATAAATGGGAGAATCTTGCTTCGTATTTTTCCGGATGTTTATTTGCGTAGCTGATCAATTTTCTTCGAAAGAAATTTATTTTTCCATTTTTGAACTCCCGGTCAAATTCTATTCTTTCTATTTTAAATTGTGCTTTTGAATATTGGTATTTATGATAAAAGCGATGGCGGGGGTCAAAATAGTTAAACCACCAAACGCCGAAAAAATTCACATGTGTTGGATCAATAAAAGCATAAAAGCTTCTAAAATATGGAACTGCAATATTTAATCTGGCTCCATTTTTACAGATACGATATATTTCTTCCATTACCTTAACAGGCTGCGGAATGTGTTCTAATACATTATCCATCCATATCTCGTCAATTTCATTATCTTCAAAAGGATAGGGAAAATCAGTAAGATTATGTATAATATCTACGTTGGAAAGAGGCAGACTGTCAACTCCAATAAATCCTTCTTTTTTTGAGTTCCCGCAACCGAGGTCTATTCTTTTTATTATTTGATACTATTAATTAGCTCTTTCAAAAAATCAATATTGAAAGGATTGTAATACTCCTTCAGTATTTCTTTGTTTACTTTAATTTTGTTACGGAGAATTTCTTCCAAATCTTCTTCATTTTTTGCAACCGGTACTTCTTTTAATGAACCATCAAATGGAGGAACCAATTTTGAGTTCAGTATATCGTTTCCATTTTCCTCCGGTTCAAAAACTACATAATTAATCCCATAAAATAAAGCCTCTAAAAGGACAGAAGAAGATGGGCCTATAACTAAAGAAGATTGATTTAAGGATTGATTGAGTGGAAGATTATCCTCTTCAAAAAAGTTTTTGTCAATAAATTGATAGAACCATGCAAGATTAGCCGAGGGATGCACTCTTAACCGTACTTTTTTTACACCTATTTTAGTAAGTGTGTTTTGGATCATTAATAAATAAATAATAAGACTGCCCCTGCTGTATAAATTAAAATCTTCACTGTGCGGAGAGCCAACACCAACTTTTGCAAGCACTAAAACATTTGACAGATCGAATTTTAAATCTTTAATGGAAGGAGAGGGGTATGCTGGATGTCCTGTTACAAATATCCTGTCTTCTGAAAAGCCTTTATCAATATAATGTTGTTTTATTTTATCCCCCCATACAAGAAGATAATCAGTTCTTTTTTCATCAATACTGTTATAACGGGCAGGTAGTCCATGAAGAAAAGTAAATGAAGGACGTTTCAATTTTTTGAAAATATCAATTGAAATATTTTCAAAAAAATTTACATCGTTTGGAACAAATAATGCTTTTATATTTTGATCTGCAACTATTCCGGCAAAGTTCTTTTTAAAAGCTAATACTTCGTCCAAAAACCGTTTGCTTGTTAAATTAATAAAGTTGTCATTCTTTAATAGCTTATTTATTTTCTGGCTGTGATTATAAAAAGCTATATTGCCGAAAATCTTCTTGTCAATTCTCTTTACCGCCCAGGGTGGGGCTGCAACGTAAAAATCCAATTCTTCAAGTTTAGTATTAAAGTTGAAGTAAGCATTAGATAATACTTTTGATTTTTGACTTAGCCTTTTTTGTGTGTAATATTTATAACGTATGTATAGATCTTTGGCAATATTTTTTTTTGAAAAGGAAGTCCGTGATTCATTCTCAAGTGAATATTTAAAATGATTGCCATAATGGTAAATATGTGCATCCAGTACATATCTTAAATGATCATACAGCAAAGCATCAACATTGTTCTTTTCTTTCCAGTATTTTAGTAATTCCACTTTCAGTATTTATGCCATGGGCTAATTATCGAATATTTTTTTCAAGTCAATCTTTGCAAGATTAATATTACTTCCTTCCGGTTCAATAGCATAATAACTTATCCATATCTCGTTTTTATCCGCGGGATTAAAGCTCATACCTCCATACCCTGTTTCTAAGCCTCCCGGAAATACATATCGCTTCTCTATTGTTTCTGTATTGAGGTTATATGCCATAAACTTAAATTGCATATCATCCATATCTCTTCCACTAAGAAGTAAGTACGATTTGTATAGAAGAAAATTGGGGGACGCAAGCCTGACAGGAGTTTTGTTTTTTAACCATACAAAACGGTCGTAAGGTGGAAGTGAATAACCGATATAAAGTTTTTCCGTTTCTGCCCGAACGGTTATATATAAAGTGTTATTTGCATCAAAGCGAATAGTTGATTCAGTGGGTTGGCCATGTAAATGAAGTTCTTTTATTATTTTGAAGTTATCAACAGCGTTAGTAGATGTGGTAAGACATAAATTGGTACTGCTGTCGTTTGAACTGTAAGGGCGGTAAGCTAAAGAATAAAAGTTATTTTTAAGATCCGTCCAACGCCACAATATATATCCTATGGTGTGAGGCCATTTAATAGAAATTTCTTTTATAGGTTTAGAGCTAAAGTCCTTGTTAAGAGGTATAATATAATTTGTGAATTTTTTTGCAGGCTGAGTATGCAAATCCAGGCCAAAGGCTGTAACATATAATACATTATTTACTGAATCAATCAATAATTTGGGATCTCTGAAATCAATAGAATCTAAAGAAATAACATTTCTTACCACCCACTTCACGCCATCACTGCTTGATAGTAACTTTATTCTTCCAAATTCACCTCCCACATGATTTGTACCTTCCCTAAAAACAGTGATCCAATTACTATTAAAATAAGTTAAATCTGTAAAAGCATTAAAGCTTTTTGAATAATAAATACTTCCTACAGAAATACCAGGTGTAATAAGCGTTTTATTATAAGTATATTCTTTACCTATATCGTTTACTAAAATAAATTTCTCTTTTTTACAACCGGCAAATAAAAGGATAAAAAAAAGCAGGATTGAATAACAGGGCTTATGCATCTTTCGTTGAAAGCTTTTACTATTTTATAATTTCAAACGACAAAGGAGTACCGGCTTTTACATCGGTAGAAGCAACTTTGCCAATTATATCCTCGTAATATCTTGTGTGAATTCCTTTGTTTGGTCTGATTGATCTTACATGTTCTGCAGTAATCGTTTCGCCTGCCCGTAAATCTTTTACAATATATAAAGAACGCTTGAACTGAAGGCTTTTCTTTTCCTTCTCTGTAAGTTCATAGCTCACTTTTCCTAAAGAAAGAAACGCTCTTTCTACTTCAATAGTAAGATTTTTAAATTCTGATGGTTCCAGAGAAAAGGCTGCATCTACACCACCCTCATCCCTGTTTAATGTCATGTGCTTTTCTATAACACAAGCACCTAATACAACCGAAGCAACGGATGTGCCGATGCCCATGGTGTGATCCGAAAGCCCAACAGGACAATTATACAATTCCCGCATGTGGGGAATGGTTCGGATGTTTGTATTTTCAGGTGAAGCCGGATAAGTGCTGGTACATTTTAACAACACAAGCTGTGTGCAGCCTGCATCTTTCAATACTTCAACAGACTCCTGTATGTCTGCAATGGTTGCTACACCTGTTGACATAATAACCGGCTTGCCTGTTTGCGCTACTTTTCTTAATAAAATATGATCGGTGTTTTCGAAAGAAGCAATCTTATAAACAGGTACATTCAACGATTCAAGAAAATCTACAGCTGAAGTATCAAATGGTGAACTAAAAGCAACCAAACCAAGACTATTTGCATAGTCAAAAATAGGTTTGTGCCACTCCCAGGGTGTGTACGCCTGTTTATAAAGATCATACAGATTTTGACCTTTCCATAAAGAGTTTTCATCTTTTATGTAAAACTCATCCGATGAGCCCTTGAAAGTAATAGTATCTGCAGTATAGGTTTGCAGTTTTATCGCATCTGCACCTGCGTCTGCTGCAGCTTTTACAATTTCAAAAGCACGGTCAAGAGACTGATTATGATTGCCACTCATTTCAGCAATAATGAAAGGTTTGTGGAGCCCACTTATCACTATGCCTTTAATATCAATTTCTTTTTCCATTATATCTTTTTTATAAAAAGAAAGGAGTCTGGATAAACATTGTTCTGCATTTTTTCGAACAATAATTTTTGAAAGACCTTCACTGAAGGTATGTTCGATTTTTTCACACTCGCTTTTATAATGCCTCCAAAGTTGCTTTCTAATAAAAAGTTTTTCACTCCTTTTTCAACTAAAGAATAACCTAATCCTTTTCCTCTGAATTGCTCATCTATCAAATAACTTATTAACACTTCATCATTAGCTATATCAAATCTTATCATTCCAATCGGCTCCTGCCGCAATTTGCCTAAATAGATATAACAATTGCGATCCTGCATCTTTTTACTGAACCAGGCCATATGTTCTTCATACTTAACTAAGTTATTACTATATGATTGTGCACGTACTGAAGGTTCATTAATCCATTTAAAAAGAAGATCAGCATCGTCAATTTGTGCTTTTATCAAAAACAAATCTTCTTTCATTTTTTAAGATATAAAAAGATCTAAAAAAATTTGTTGCAGTCTTTCACCACTTTTGCCATCAATAAGGGTTGATTGATTCTTAATAAGATTTGGATTAATATCTTCCTTGAAAATGGCCTCATAAGGATAAGCACAATTCTTTTCAATTAAAGAATAGTACAAGCTATCCTGATTTTCGGCAGTTTTTTTCAGGTATAAAAAGCCCTTTATGCAAATATATTCCAACGAAATAGTGCTTGCAGAAAGAATAGCCACCGGACAATTTTTCATAATATCCATCATTACAGATG
>JAEZRL010000169.1 GCA_023440945.1 Bacteroidota bacterium | reverse complement strand
CAATAGAAGTATAAGATTTGAAGAAATGTTCTGTTTCTGAAAGTATTTTCTCAGGAATATCTTTTAGCGATTGAATTTGAGCATACACTTTCGATTTTTCAGGAATGCCTATAAATCGGTCGTTACGCACCCAATCTTTATTCACATCTTTTTGTTCTGCAGCAATAGCACCTACAATTTGACATGTTACCAAACAGCCGGGAAACATTTTAAATTCAGAAACAATCAACACGTCTAATGGATCTCCATCACCGCCCTTCGTGTTAGGTATAAAACCAAAATCATAAGGAAACATCATTCCTTCCGGCATCGCTTTATGCAGTTTAAAAAGTTTATATGCCGGCTCATATTTGTATTTAGCATTGCAACCTGCAGGTGTTTCAACAATAACATCAGTTAGGTTTTTATCACTCATAATCAAAGCGAGCAAAAAAGTCGCCAGAAAAGCTTGTAAAATGTAAATACCGGTAAGTTTAGAGTTAGTTATATTTAAAGCAGCGTTTTAGTTATTCAGCGGTATCATGAGTAAAACAACTGGTATGAAACGTATTTTTCTTAGTTCTTTAATATTCATTCTTTTTTTAAGCTGTAAAAAAGAGCATAGTTCGAAGGTTGAAATTTATATGCTCAACTCATTTACCAGAACTATTAATCAGTCAACAAATCCTGCTACTATTTCCATAACAGATGCGGTGCTTGCTGATACACCTTTAGTAGCAGACGAAGACATTCGGTTTTATACAAAATCTACGGCAACATTTAAATTGAAGAAAGATATCAAAGCAATTATTCAAAACTATGGTCCGGATAAAGGCTTTGCTGTAACAGTTAACAAACACCCTGTTTATTTCGGGTTGTTTCATCCATTATATATGAGTTCCATTGCTTATGGGGTAGTAACTGTCAGCCCTGAATCATTTACGAAAAACGAATTAAAAATTCAATTTGCAGGAATGGATGGAAGCTTTGATCTGCAGCAGCTCGATAAAAGAAATGATGAATTACTAATAAATTCTCTTAAGGTATCAGGCCGGTTAAGATAGCCTCACTTCAATAAAAGAGCATGATCACAACAAAAAAATTGGTTGATGTATTTTTAAAAACACATCAACCAATCAACCTTGAGAGTGTACGTTTAAATCCTTTCTACCAGATCTTATCCTTATCAGGCTTTGTATTTGCCTCCCGTGTATTCCTGTCTAATTCTTCTTTATCTTCCGGAGAAGCAATGTGCTCCTCATCTTTTCCTTCCAAAAAATCCTTCTCGGTAGCAACATAATTTTTGCCTTTGTTTTCTTCGTTTATCTCATCTTTTTTTGTTCTGTGTATCATAACTCTAATTAGCGATTACAAACATTAAGCCAAAAGATTTTTTTATATAGAATTAGCAATCGTTTCTATTAGCGTTGCTTCATCATAAAATCCAACCAGCTTCTCAATAACATCTTCCACCACCGCATCAGGGCAACTTGCGCCGCTTGTTATTAAAATCTTTACCGGCACTTTATCCGGTAAATAACCGGACGTTGTTCTTTCTTCTTTAGTCCGCCAGTTAGCATGAACAATTGATGTAGGCGAAAGAATTTTATCTGCAGAACTGATAAAATAAGTTGGTAATTTTTCTTCGCACATTTCCACAAGATGAGAAGTATTGCTACTGTTATAACCGCCTACTACAATGGCAAGGTCCGCATCTGTTTGCAGCATTCCGCTTACTGCTGTTTGATTATCCAGCGTAGCATAACAAAGCGTGTCTCGCGTATCTGCAAACCTTTCGCCGATATTACTTTCTGTTAATTGATAATGCTTCATCATCACCTGCTTCAGATATTCTGCAATTGCCTGGGTATCCGTTGCAAGCTGCGTTGTTTGATTAACCACGCCAATGCGCTGAAGATGTTCGGCAACATCAAATCCTTCAGAATATCTTCCTTTAAATTCAGCGTAAAATTGTTCAGCCGGTTTTTCGCCTGTAATATATTTTGCCAGTTCTATTGTCTCCTTCATATCATTCACCACAACAGTTGGCGTATGCGAAGATGCATGAGAAAACGTAGCTCTTGTTTCTTCATGCTTTGGCTTTCCATGCACTACAACACTGTAACCTTTTTTTGCAATTTGCTCACTGCGGTTCCAAACCTTTTCAACAAAAGGACAAGTGGTGTTATACCTTTCTGTTTGAATACCTTTTTCGCGTAATAATTGTTCAATTTCGAGTGTTGTTCCAAACGCCGGAATGATCACGACATTACCTTCCTGCAAATATTCAAACGGAATAATTTGTTTTCCATGTGTGTCCTGCAAAAACTCAACACCTCTTAACTTCAAATCAGCATTAACCAGCGGATTATGTATCATTTCGCTCAGCAAAAAAATTCTTTTGCCTTCATTTTCTTCAATTGTTTTAAAAGCGATCTCTATCGCATTTTCGACGCCGTAACAAAAACCAAAATGACGTGCAAGATAAATTTGCAGCGGTCCGAAATCCAGCAGGGTAGGCGAAAAATCTTTCTTCAGTTTATCTTCCTGCCTGCGTTTGGTTTTCACTTTGCTTATCAGCGAACTGCGATAATCAACAGGAACATTAAATTGCTTCATAATCTTATTAACGGCAGCAAAGGTACAAAGTTCAAATCAAGACAAAGGCCACTTGCTGTTAAGCTAGGGGTAATGTTTAGGTAACCGGCAGCAGTCTTTCACGTCATCTTCGTTGTGTCACTCTCTTGTACGCCTTGTTCTTTATTCGGCAAATCAGCATCTTCTTTCAGACATTCTACATTACAATCAATAATTTTAATCCATGAATAAACTATTTCTTACGTTTTGCTTTGCCTGCTTTCTTCAGCAAAATACATTCTGCCAAACAACCATCACAAAATGGAAAGGCGATAAAAAAGGCGCTGTTTCCATCACTTACGATGATGGCTCTATCAATCAATTTCGCTATGCTCTACCTGTTATGCAAAGACTGAAAATGCCTGCTACTTTTTTCATCATAACCGGGCCTATTCCAGGTTCAAAATACCAGGGCAAATTTATCGGCAGACCGGTGGAAGAGATCCTAAAAGAAACAGCAACTGTTCCAACA
>JAEZRL010000070.1 GCA_023440945.1 Bacteroidota bacterium | reverse complement strand
GGGGGTTCGAATCCCTCTCTCTCCGCCAGTAAGCAAATCAAACAATACTAAATGCCTGAAAGCTCAAAGTTTTCAGGCAGTTTTGTTTCTAGTCCTCACAAATCATTCAATTTCTCCCAATAAAAATGGTCTAATCGGGACCTCATTTTATTACAGTTTCAGGTTCAGTGTTTGCCTTTTTAGCCCTTCGTGGGCTTTTTTTGACGAACAGGCTTCTTTATTGCCCGATTGCTACAGGCACGTTGCTTTGATGCTGTAGAAGACCCTTAAAACGTTGCAGCAATTCTTTTTGCAGTTCAGCCCCTTTATCCTTGTTGTACCAATTCTGTACTTCTGTGTTCAACGTATCATAATCCACATTAGCTGCTTTTAGGCTATTTACTAACTGTTGGGCAGCTTCCGGTCGAGGACCGTAAGTAAACAAGTCGTTTCCAGCTTCATCCCGTACAATCAGCTTCGGGATGCTTTTCGTTCCGTTTGTTGGATAAGCGTTGATTAAAAAAGGCTCTTGGTCTCGCAACTGCAAATTATACTGAATAAGCGGGTTTTGTTCTGCCAATCGAACCAAAAATGGAACAATCGGTGCTCCATCACCACACCAGGGTTCAGTAATAATTATCCAATTTTGTGGGCTGTCAATCTTTTTTACCTCGGCTACCAAATCCTCATTCAATTGCAAGGTTTTCTGCCACCGGTTCATCCTTGAAAAATTCAGCTTTGCGTATTTTAAATACTGTGCATCAGTGTACGGTGGTTCGTGTGTTTCGCTACTAATAATTTGTTCAAATGTTTTCAGGTAGGTTTGATAATCCATATTCTTATTCCTCAATTACTTTGTTTTTAAAATTTGTTGGCTACTCGTATTGCTGCATCGACTGCACCTTCCATATAGCCCGGAAATTCAGTTGCTGTTTCTGTTCCGCAGAATAGCAGCTTTCCATCTAAGTAATCCATTTGCAGAAGGGGATGCCCGTTGTTTTGGTGGGGACGGTCAATCAATGCATTTCCTTTCACTAAGTATTCATCATTCCAGACTTTATCATAATAGTCAGTAGGTTGAGCAGCTTCAGCACCAAATAATTCACTCAATTGCCGCAGCACGTTAGTTTTACGGACTTCCCTACTGAAACCAGCCGTACTACCATTCAGAAATCCTGTAAACCCATACTTATCTTCTTCAAAATTGGTATGGTCATACATTTCCACTACAATGTCAGCATGACTATACAACATTCCCGAAAAACCTTTCTTGCGCCAAAAGGGTTCACCATATTCCAAAGTGAATTTGATAGCTCCTGCCATCCATGTTTGCACAGTTGGAAGAATGCCTTGAACGTTTGCAGGCAGTTGGGGTGAAAACTGAATTCGTCCCGCAGCTAATTGGGGAGGGATACAAACAATTGCTTTGTTTCCTTCTACAACTTCACCATCAGCCAATTCAACCTTTACGCCGCTACCATTGGCGCTTATTGCAGTAACCTTTGCATTTAAGCGAATGTTTGTAGTGGTAAGTTTCTCTGCAAGTGCATCGGTGATTGTTTGTGTTCCACCGGCAATTCGATAAGAAGGCTGTTCTGCTTCTGGGACAAAAAACTGCTGTGGTGGTTCAAATGACTTCGTTTGAAACAGTGTGATGCCTTTTGAATATTGCGGAAACTTCTTTATCCCTAATTCATCCACCAGAAAGGTAAGACTTTGGTGCTTATCAGCAAACCAGGTAGCACCGAGTTCCAAAGGTGTGCCTCTGCTTCCCTTTACTGTTTGTATTCGTCCGCCTAACCGTGTAGAGGCTTCCAAAAGGGTTGTGCCGATGCCCTTTTTTTGCAGCAGGTAAGCCAGTGTAAGCCCACTTAATCCACCGCCAACAATAATCACTTTTTCCTTTGAAATCATTGTGCAAAATTCTCACTTTAAGGGAGGGCTGTTATGGTACAAATAAGAAAAAGCGTGGTAATTATCGGTAACATTGCAGCGTAACATGCAGGAAGCGATAGAACTTTGCTTCACATACAGGAATGGCGAAACAAAAGTCAAATATTATTAGCGAGTACCATCTTAACCAGCACCAGCCTGGAAAGCCACAGCTTGCCATTTATGATTTGGATGCGTACCTGAAAAAGAACAGCGTAAATACAACCAAGCCGCATATCCACAGTTATTATCAAATCATTTGGTTTCAATCAGGAAAGGGAAAGCACTACGTTGATTTCGCAGCGTACGATGTATTTGGTGACGCTATTTTCTTTATTGCGAAGAACCAGGTTCACTACTTCGACCATGGAACAAGCTACAAAGGCGTTATGCTTCACTTCAATGAAGCATTTTTGAGGAAGAACGATGATGTAGCAGATAATTTTCTTGCCAGTAACTTATTCAATAACCCCTATCAGCAGCCTTCTTGTTGTGTAGGCAGCAGCAGCAACAAACTTCTACAAGAGTATATTCAGCAGATAAAAGATGAACTACAGAGTGACGAAACATTTGGCAAGGAAGACTTGTTGAGAGCACTTTTGAAAGCCTTTCTTATCCAAGTGCAGCGAGGGAAGAACAAATTTGAAAAAGCTAATCCCAACACGCCTTTACTCTTTGATGAAAAAAGAGTGCAGCTTACCCGTTTCACAAGCCTTGTAGATGAACACTTCAACAAAGGGCTTTCCGTTGCTGAATATGCAGAGATGATGCACCTTTCTGTGCGTACCTTATCCAATCTGACCAATCAGCTTTTAAACAAAACACCGTCATTGATGATACAAGAGCGTATCATCTTGGAAGCAAAGAGATTGTTGCTATACTCAAACCTGAACATCAATCAGGTCGGTTACCGCCTGGGTTTTGATGACCCTTCTTACTTTGTAAAATACTTCAAGAAACACACAAACATTTCTCCATCCGAGTTTAGAAAGTCGGTTTCCTAAATCTACCATTCCTTTTCCTGTCTGTCCATTATTCAATAATGCGGATTGATTGAGCTTTGCCTAATCATTTTAAAACTTTATCACAATGCCAAAAGCGTATTTAGAAATCACAATGAATATTGATAGTGCTGACAGAGGAAGTGCAGCTGGTGTTTACAACCAATACAAAGCACCTTTTTTGGAAACCATTACAGGAGCGAAATCAAAAAAACTATTGGTAAGAGAAGAAGATGTGCAGGTATTGCACGGCTTTGACACGCTTGAAAATGCACAGGCGTATCTATCCACTGACCTTTTCAATAATGACGTAGTAGTAGCACTAAAGCCTTATTTGAAAACAGCACCGGAGGTGAAAATCTATTCCGTTGCCTAAATCAATATCCTTCGTAACAAAGGGTCAAATGCTGTCATTAAAGTGACAGCATTTTTCAGTTAATAAGATGCTGTCAAATCGATGAGTTAAACACAACCGTTTTTTGTGCAGTCTGAAGCGTTACTTGCAGTTTTTTATTTATACTGCTTTCAATCCTATTTGCTGTAAAACTTCCGGTGAAACCGATTTCATGTAGGAAGGTGTTGAGTTCGTCTGCCCTTGGATGAAAGGCTGCAATGTTCAAAAGTTCCACATTGGATGCTGAAAGTTTTTGAGCCGGGTGTGCTTCGCTATGCCATTGAATAATCATCGGTGCTATCCCTTCGAGTGGCATTTTTCCGTCTTCCGGAATTGCAATTTGCCACTCATAAATCCCACGCTGTAGCGTTTGAATTTCCCCATGCTGAAAGGGAGATTTACGTACGGCTTGTTCAATATCGTTAGTTCTTACGACCCACGTTAGCAGCCTTGGTTTATCGGTGGGCTTTACACTATCCATCGAAAACCAGCGGGGCCTTTGTGGTGTCGGTAAACTGGGGTCAATAGCGATAACTTCCAGGTACGTTAGATTTCCAAGGTTAAGAAGCTGGTTATGCGTTCCCATTGTGAGGTGCTGCCCGCCTTGCTCTGTTTCGGCGCCAAGTTCTTCATGAATAAAGTTAACCCCATCTTCCAAAGCATAGGAACCAATAATTACGTGGTCAAAAATTGTTTTGAGCTGTTTTTGCATCGAATTAGTTGTTTGTGATTATCAGATTTTCCAACTCCGCAGAAAATAAGACAAAACAGTTTTTACATTAAAAAGAAGTTTCCTAAATCAATAATAACAAATAGCCAACCACACTTCCAAGAATGATGAGCCAAACGGTATTTATTCTCGTGAATAACACGGCAAGCAATGCCAGTATTAAAATAACATCGGACTGCCATTGGCTAACAAATCCGCCAATCATTTGAATGGCTACCGCTCCTATTAAAGCAATCGAAGCCGCATTGACAACATCCAAAAAACTGCGTAGCAGTTTATGTTTGTTTATGAAGTTCAGCAATCGGTATAGGAACAGGGATATAAAAAAGGAGGGAAGAAAAATAGCAATGGTTGCCAGCACACCACCCCACGTTCCACTAATAAGATAGCCAGCAAACGTTGCACTCGATAAAATAGGTCCGGGTGTAATTTGCCCCACCGATATAGCATCTGTCAATTGTTGTCTTGTAAGCCAGTGATTGTGTTGAACAAGGGCATCATCCATATAAGCAAACAGTACATAGCCACTTCCGTAAATATTGCACCAATTTTGAAGAATAGGAAAAACAACTTGCTGGATGTGTTATCTATAAAGAGAAGCGGCAAGGGAAATAACGATATGAGTTGCTTTCTGTTCATGTACAATGCACCTGCAAAGCCAGCCCCGAACAAAAGAGCAATGTCATTCAAACCGCATAACGAGCCAATGAATACAAGAAAAGTAATGACAGCAATATCCACCCTTTTGAATAAGCCATTTGACAGTCTGAACACAGCCGAGGCAATGATTGCAGTAGTTGCTGGTCGTATGCCATAAAGAAACGGTTCTACAGACGGAAGGTGACCATAGCTTGTATATAAATAAGCCCAAAGCAAGCAAATAAGCATAGCAGGCAAGATGTACAGAATGCCGCCAATAATCAATCCGGCTCTGCCTCCTTTTTCACGGGCACAATGCATGATGATTTCAACAGAGTTAGGACCGGGTATGATGTTGGCTGTACCAACCACATCTAAATAATGCTCTCTTGTGACCCACCGTTTTTTTTGAACGATTTCCCTTTCAATTAAACTTACCATTCCAGCGATACCACCAAAACCGATGGACCCAAGTTTGAAACAAACAAAACCTATTTCATATAAATTTATCCTTCTTTCATTCATTCGACTAATTCATTAAATATTGGTACATATCACCAAACTTGATTTCAAGTTGTTTAAAGTGCTAAAAATACAACTGCGATAAAAAATAGGATTATTACAATTCAGGTATTCGATACGTGAAGATGTTTTTTTGTTGACCGGCACAAGAATATCTATTGAGCTTTCGTTGTGTCACTTACTTGTATCTTTGAATTTCTATACAAAAAATTCTTTATCCCATTTAGTATATATTTTACGATAAAATAAAGGCAAGTAGAAAATTACCTAATACAGCTTCAGTTGTACAAGAGCTATTGTATTGGGTAAAAAAAATACTATATAGATGAACAAGTGCCATTAAGCATAGTTGTCAAAAAACTATCAGAGAAAAGGAGCCGGAGTTTTCTCTTGGCTAAAGCAAAAGTAATGCTTGCTCAAAAAAAATTTGTTATTAAAGACAGTACCTTGTGCGCTTTGTTCCTTATGCAGCAAAGTGAAACAGGATCAGCTTTTACTTAATCGCTTCAATTTTAGAAAAGATTTATTGTGGGAAGTATGATACGTACTGTGATAAAAAAGAACATTAACAGTAACAAAAGTTGGCAGTGCAGCGGTTCGCATACCTGTCTGCTGAATCAAATAATTATTTCCTGTTTAATTTCTCCTTAAACTTCAATAGTACCTGTCTTCACTTCTCCTGCTCGTTTGTAACTGGCAATAATAACTCCACTGGGTGTAGCAATATTCTCTGTTAAAGTAAATGCTGCAGGAATGGCGCCGTTGCCAAACAACCTTTTCCCTTTACCAAGAGTCAACGGATGAATCTTAAGTCTGAGTTCA
>JAEZRL010000040.1 GCA_023440945.1 Bacteroidota bacterium | reverse complement strand
TCCGTTACCAAAGCATCTTGTTCATCTTAAAAAATATTCTCCGCATACACTTGATATTTCGACCAATAGTTAATAACACTATTCATCAAAAAATAACTTCTTTTAAGAACTAAAGCTTTTCTTAATTTCTATTTCTGATTATCAATAATAATATTGCATAAAATGTAATAAGCAAGGCGGCGGCAATTAAAAAATAAAAATTGAAAAAAAATTTTCTTCTAACCCTACTCTTAATTCCACTTTTAAGTTTTGTTCTAAAACCTTTTACTTATACAAGGCTTAATCACGAAGTGAAGCATCTGTTGGTAGTACAGCCAGTTTCGCTAATATTCAACATCAATAAGGGAAGCAAGTTAGAAAAAGATAGTATTGCATCGCGAAACTTATTTTACACAACGGCAACTCTGCTTAAAAGTTCCATCCCCGATTCAATCTCCACAGAATATTTTTTTGTGATTCTATAACCCAAAACAAGGTCAGCCATTTTATTGTAGCAGTTAACAGCCAGATGAATATAGATAAACAGGCAAAAAAGTATGTATTGCCCGATTCTATTATTGAGCTATTTAGTTCATCTAAAACAAATTTTGTCTTATTAACATACAATGGCGGGTTCATAAGAAGCAGAAAAAACCTGGTTAATGTTTATCAAAGAAGCGAAATAGCGAATGTATTGGTTGGTTATGGCCGTCGCCCTCTTGAATCAAGCACCTTTATGAGTTGCTTCATAATTGACTTAAGAGAGAAAAATATAGTATGTTTTGAAAGAGACATTTGGGAAGATAAAGATCCTACTAATGCCTCTACTATCAAATTTCAAATGACAAAGGTTATTAAACACCTTTTACTGTAACGATCTCGTGAATATTCATTTATCGCATCTCATGCTCAGCTACATTCGTAATAAAGTTCAGATCTGTTTCGCCATCCTGATCAAGCCATATTTGTATAAGACCGGAAGCTTTATCAGTATTGTATCTTTTAATCCATGCGGAAACATTTCCATTCTCATCTCTTCCCAAAACAATATCTGCTTCATTTTTGGGTAATGGTAAAAATGCTGTCCACGAATTTTGAATGCCCCATTTCTTCCCTTCTTCCGTAGCAAACGCAGGCTGTATGCCCACCATCGAACGCAGGTCGTTGAAAGGATATTTTATACTCAAAACAGAATCGGCTTTAAAGAAATTAAATGCAAACACTTTACCTGCAGAATCAGTTTCATAAATAGCAGGATTTGTTCCAAGCAACACAACTCTTCCTCCATTATTCAAATACTTTCTTAATAAACTTTGTTCATTCCCTTCGGTTATTTTAGAGGGAAAATAATTGGTAGCAAAGACGATAACACTATTAATTGCTGAATCTTGATTGCTCATTTGTTTTGACAGTGCATCAGTATTAATCGTTTTATAGCCGTGTGCATTTAAAAATTCCTTTGTTTTCCATTCGGTGCTTTTCTTGAAATAAAATGACCAGTCTGCATCAAAGAAAACCATCTTTTTTGCAGATGTGTTTTCTGTATGTTCATAAGCAGCAGGTTTTAGTGCCATCACATCTCCTTTGTCGTTGCTTATAAAAAGCACTGTATCATCAATCACCGGTGAGCTCCAGATTTTTCCACCTGTTTGATAGGATGACAATTGTTTACCACTTAATAAATCGAGGCAATACAAAGTGCCTTCATTACTGCCGATATACACTTTATTATTACAAATAATTGGCGAAGACCAAACAATACTGTTTGTATTGTGTTTCCATATTTCTTTTCCTGTATTAAGATTAACAGCTTGAATAAACCTGCCATCAGAAGTGCCGGTTACAACAATAGAATCTTTTACAGCAGGAGTACTTATCACCCATGAAACCTGGTGATCAACACGCCAGGCTTCTTTGCCATTGCTTTTATTAACAGCGTATAAAAAACCATCTCTTCCTCCGAAAATAATTTTATCTGAGGTGATAACAGGAGAAGAAATAATGGCCCGACGATCAAACCCAAAATCTTCATTCTTCATCTCGTGACCGTCAATATAGAATTTCCATATCTCTTTACCACTCGAAAGATCTATTGCATACATTATACCTTCCGTATCTCCAAAATAAACAACACCATCTTTAACTGCAGCAGTACTTCTTACAATGCCTTCGGTTTTATATTTCCATTTTATATTGCCAGAAGTTGCCTTGATATCATACACATAACCATCTTTAATTCCAACAACTATCTCATCATTTACCAATGTTGGTGAAGAATAGAAATAATCAAATCCCCAGTCATAATTTTTATTCTCTCCAAAATCAATTTTCCTGATTGTTTTTCCTGACTTCTTCTCTACAAAATAAAGTGCCTGCTTATTATTAGTAAAGTAAAGCGTATTGTTATTGATTGCTGCGGAAGAATGAATAGCCGCACCTGTTTTCATCTTCCAGTTTATGCTGCCGCTAAGTTTATTGATAGAATAAAAAATACATTGTGAAGTACCGAGATAAATATTTTTATCGTCATAACAAACAGAAGAACGAACAGGAGCATCTACATTTATTTTCCATAATAAACCGGTTAGCGGTTTAGAAGATGAAGATTTAACTGTATTCACATGATCTGCGGTTCCATGAAACATGTACAATTGAGCCTGCGTGAAATTCGTCCATAACAAGAAGCAAACGAATACTATTTTTTTGCTTCTGTGCATGTTTTGATTTTTATTAAAATGATTGAAGATCGACAGAAAAGAAAAAAGGCAATTTGTATTTTGCCTTTTTCTTATTAATTAATAACCTTGGTTTTGTTGAAGATTATTATTCACATCAATTTCTGCCTGTGGAATAGGAAGAACTAATTTAGGATCGTTATAAGCGAGACCATCAATATTCATTTTCAAACGCTTTAATGTCCAAACCCTGTCGCCTTCGAAAGCAAGTTCACGTAAACGTTCATCTACAAAATCATTCCCGGTAACATTTTGTAAAGCATCTCCACCTGATCTTTCTCTTACAATATTAATATCATCCAAAGGAGAAACTCCGCCTGTTGGTGCGCCACCTTTTCTCAGGTTTGCTTCACCACGTGTTAAATACATTTCTGCCAAACGAACAACAGGAATATATTTATAGAACTTTATCCATTTATCAGTGTAATAACCTGCTATTCCTGCAAAACCAACTCCTTCAACATAGTAATTATAACGTTGATCGTTCTCGTTATCAAACATGGAAAAATATCCCGGATCAATTTGTGCATCTCCTCTTCCTACACCTTCAGGTGGCTTAGGTGAATAAAAAGTGGTGAGGCCATTGTTAGATGTTCCTGCATTACTCTGCACCGTTTGTGCAATGGCGAAAATATCTTCAGGACTATAACTTTCATTATTAAAAGCTTTATCGAAAGAAGATGCGAGTGCATACTGACCTGAGCTGATAACATCGGTTGCCATTTCAGCAGCCTTGGCATAATCATTCATATTCATATATACCCTAGCAAGAAAAGCTTCTGCCGCATATTTGCTTGCTCTTATACC
>JAEZRL010000035.1 GCA_023440945.1 Bacteroidota bacterium | reverse complement strand
GTTTAGATGCTGCAAAGAAAGCCGCAGAAGCTTTGAGCACTGATACTTCAAAAGTTTTACCCCTGCAATCAAATGTAAGTTCACTTGCTTCTGAAACTACTGCCATACAAAAAGTTATTGAGCACTTTGGTGCGCTTGATATATTAATTGCCAATGCAGGTGTGGGCCATTTTGCATCTATTGAAGACTTAACCGAAGAGCAATGGAAAGATACCATTGGCACCAATCTTACAGGTGTTTTTAACAGCGTGAAAGCGAGCCTGGAGGCATTGAAAAAATCAAAGGGTTATATTATCACGATCGCGAGTTTAGCGGGAACAAATTTCTTTGCAAATGGTTCAGCTTACAATGCAAGTAAGTTTGGACTGGTCGGTTTTTCACAGGCGATTATGCTTGATCTTCGTAATTACGGAATAAAAGTTACCACGATTATGCCCGGTTCTGTAGCTAGTCATTTCAATGATCATACACCTTCGGAAGCCGATGCATGGAAAATACAACCGGAAGATATCGGGGAAATGGTTATTGATCTGTTGAAGATGCATCCACGCACTTTACCCAGCAAAATTGAAGTAAGACCAACCATTCCATCAAAAGGATAACTGCAATCGTCAAACGTGAGACGACAAACAAGAGAAAGCTCGTCTCACGTTTCGCATCTCATTGCAATTGGTGATTATTATTTTCTTCTCTGATAAGGCTATTACTACTGTGGAATTTTTTTCACCTTTTTTAAACAAAGGAAACGTTAGAAATTATAAAAGCAACAATTTCAATGCGCTGTTTTATTGGTATAGAATTTACTGATGAAACGGGTATGAATGAAAACCTGCTAAAGTTAATAGATCAATTCAAAAAACTGAAAGTTCTTGTTATAGGTGATGCTATTGCAGATGTTTATGTAAAAGGTGTTCCTGAAAAGATTTGTCGCGAAGCTCCCGTAATGGTTTATAACGTTCAGGAATACGATTATCAATGTGGTGGTGCTGCTAATACAGCCATTAATTTAGCTGCCTTAGGCGCCGAAACATACTTCTTAACGGTTACAGGTAAAGATGCGAATGCAAAGGAACTGATTGATGTTCTCAGGCAAAACAAAGTTCATACAGAATATATTTTAAAAGACAGATCCCGAACAACCATAGCAAAAAAACGCCTTACATCTGCTGGCAATATTTTGATGCGGATGGATGAAGGTACCACAACACCGGTGAGTGAACTTTGCCAGAAAGAAATGATAGAGCGATTAACAGAATTGTTTCCTTATATAGATGCGGTTGTATTATCTGATTATGCGATGGGCATTATAACATCTTCGTTGATCGAAGCCCTTATATCCCTCAAAAAAAATTCATCTAAGCTTATTATTGCAGATGCAAGAGATCTGAGAAAATACAAAATGCTGCAGCCCGATGCTGTAAAGCCGAATTATGAAGAAACGGTCAAGCTGTTGAATCTGAAAAAAGATTCACTTAACAGGCAATCGCAGGTGATTCATCATAGTGAAGCTTTGCATAAAATAACGGGTGCAAAATTGGTCGCCGCTACACTTGATGCGCAAGGTGTTGTTCTTTTAGAGAAAGATAAAGATCCTCATATTATTTCATGCATACCAAAAGATAATAAGAATGCGATTGGGGCAGGCGACACCTTTATAAGTGCACTTACACTTTCTTTGGCTGTGCATGCCACAGTTGAGGAAGCAGGAGATATTGCTGCGGCGGCTGCTGCTGTGGTAGTTGAAAAAGATGGAACAGTTGGTTGTACCAATACAGAACTGAAAGGTTATTTCAATGCACTACCAAAATATATTCGTACAAACGAGCATTTGAATAACATAATAAAAGAGTTAAGAAAGCAGAAAAAGAAGATTGTTTTTACAAATGGTTGTTTTGACATACTACATAAAGGTCACATCAATTTATTGAATAGCGCAAGAAGAGAAGGTGATGTATTGATCGTCGGTGTGAACAATGATGAAAGCATAAGAAGAGTAAAAGGACCGGAAAGACCTATCAACAGTTTGGAAGACAGGATAACGGTTTTATCAGGGTTGGAAAGTGTTGATTATATTTTTGCATTTGAAGAAGAAAGTCCTGTGCATTTGATAAAAGCTGTGCACCCGGATGTATTTGTAAAAGGAGCTACATACACTGAAAATAATATTCCTGAATCTCCCTTATTGAAAAAGCTTGGTTGCGAAGTAAAGATTGTTCCTTACACACAAGATCGTTCAACTACGCAGATCATTAACAAGATACGTGATATAAATCCCGTTGAAGTAACGATGCATGAAAACGCAGAAGTTATTTAGCTAAAAGATGTATCTGCTTTTTTCTGCTTAATGAAGAATAAAGCGTACAAGTGAGTGACACAACGAAGATGATAGCAGTACTAAAGTTGATTAAAAAAAATCAGAGAGCGAGAACAGAAAGTTGTTTGGAATTTATGAACAAAGATGTACAAATTCTTATCCCCACTTATAAAAGGCTGAAGGCACTTGCAGTTACATTAACAAGCCTTTATTACCAGCAAGAGAATTTTGATGTTTTGATCTCTGATCAAAGCGATAATGATGAGATAGAAAGCGATAATTCTATCAGAACGATTATTCGTTTGTTGCAAAACAAAGGCAGAGATGTTGAAATAAAGCGTAATCTCCCAAGACGAGGTATGGCACAGCAACGTCAGTTTTTACTGGATAATGCAACAGCGAAATATAGTTTGTTTTTGGATGACGACCTGGTGCTTGAGCCTTATGTTGTACGTAATTTGAAGCACACTTTACAAAAAGAAAATTGTGGATTTGTTGGCAGTGCTGTAATTGGTTTGAGTTATCAATATGATGTTCGTCTGCACCAACAACATATCGAGTTTTGGGAAGATGGTATAAAGCCTGAAAATGTTATTCCTTCTGGCAAGGCATGGCAGAGATACAGGTTACATAATGCTGCGAATATTTATCATGTAGCAGAAAGATATAATGCCACACCTGAAAATCCGGTAGCTTATAAGGTTGCATGGATAGGCGGTTGTGTGATGTATGATACAGCAAAACTTTGTGATGTTGGAGGCTTTGATTTCTGGAAAGATTTGCCCGATAATCATTGTGGCGAAGATGTACTTGCACAATTGCGTGTGATGAAAAGATATGGTGGTTGTGGCATTATACCAAGCGGTGTCTATCATCAGGAATTAGAAACAACAGTGCCGGACAGAACCATTAATGCACCTGAACATTTGGAAATATAAAGTATAACTACCACTATGAATACACCCCTCGTTTCTGTTATTATGCCTACCTATAAACAGGAAAAGTTTATAAGAAGAGCGATTGTTTCGTTAATGCAACAAACATTCAGGAATTGGGAGTTGATTATTATCAACGATGCCTCGCCTGATGGAACTGATGAAGTAATACAATCCTTTTTAAATGATGAACGCATCAGTTATTATAAAAATGAAAAGAACATTGGCCTGGGGGCATGTTTGAATTTTGGTTTACAACAAACAAAAGCATATTATATAAGCTATTTGCCTTCTGATGATGTTGTGTACAACGATCATTTGCAAACGCTGTTTGACGCATTGGAACAAAATGAAAAAGCGGTGCTTGCTTATTCATCTGTACGCCATCATTATAATCGCAAAGCAGAAGGAGTTATTAATGATGAATGGGTGCAATTAGTTCAGGTGATGCATAAAAAAACAAAAGAATTATGGACTGAAAGAAGAGAGTTGGAAAGCGATGACCTCAATCGTTTGTTCTGGAAAAAATTAAAAGGAGAATTTATACATACAGAAAAACTGACGTGCGAATGGGTCGATCATCCTTACCAGCGTTATAAAATAATGCAGGAACCTATTGGTGGTATTAATACATTTCGTTCTTATTATAATGTTGAGGAACCATTGCGTTTTCACACAACAAAAGGAAATTTTATTGACGAGATAACAAGATATGACGCAATGCGCAGCAGGCCTTCAACACCTTTGAAACAGGATGGGTTGAAAATACTGCTTGTTGGTGAGCTTGCTTATAATGCAGACCGTGTTTTGGCTTTGGAGGAACAGGGCCATAAGTTATATGGTTTATGGATGCAGCAACCTTATTGGTATAATTGGGTTGGGCCGCTGCCTTTTGGGCACGTTGAAGATATTTCCAAAGAGAACTGGAAAGAAGAAATAAAAAGAATTCAGCCTGATATTATTTATGCGTTGCTCAACTGGCAGGCTGTTCCTTTTGTCCATGAAGTGATGAATGCATGCGCCAACATTCCTTTTGTGTGGCATTTTAAAGAAGGCCCTTTTATCTGTCTTGAAAAAGGAACCTGGAGTGAATTGATGGAATTATATTCAGAAGCGGATGGTAGAATTTATACAAGCGAAGAAATGAAAGGGTGGTGCGAAGAATTTATCAGTAAAAAAGAAGATTCTCTTGATTTTGTTTTAGATGGTGATTTGCCAAAGAAAGATTGGTTTACCGCGGAGCGTTCGCCTTTGTTATCAGAAAAAGATGGTGAGTTGCATACGGCGGTGCCGGGAAGACCAATAGGATTACATCCGCATAATGTTGTTGAACTGGCAAAACAAAAAATTCATTTGCATTTTTATGGAGATTTTACACACGGACAGTGGAAGCAATGGATTGATAAAACGATGCAAATGGCGCCGGGTTATTTGCATATTCATCCTAACGTTGACCAGGAAAATTGGGTGAAAGAATTTTCGCAGTACGATGCCGGCTGGCTACATTTTTTTGAGAGCGAAAATTATGGCGAATTAAAAAGAGCTAACTGGGACGATCTTAATCTTCCTGCACGGATGTCAACATTGGCGTTGGCAGGATTACCTATGTTGCAGGCTGATAATGCAGGTCATATTGTTGCAACGCAATCACTCGTAAAAAAACTGGATATTGGTTTGTTCTTTAAGAATATGAATGAATTAGGTGAACTGCTACGTAATAAAACACTTATGCAACAAGTGCGTAATAATGTATGGCAGCAAAGGCATTTATTCACTTTCGATAATCATGTGAATGAACTAATTAATTTCTTTAGAAAAGTAATTGAACAGCATCATCTCGGTATTGCAAAAGAAAGTAAGATCATACCCATGGTAGTAAACATGCAGGCGAAAGATGGAAGAAATTGAAAGAAATAAATACATGAACTGGTCTTCACTCTTTCATATTCACATATTTTCTTCAAAAAGCAACTTCTTTATTATTTATAATCAGATGCCAAAAGAAATGCAGATGAACGTAATGCGACGCAACGAAGATGCTATAAAATACTGCAGTTTGTATCATAATATTTACTTGCATTCATTGAGGATGCAATAAAATAAACAATACTTAAATAGATACTTTCAATCGCATTATAAAAAATACGAGTACCTTATTCGTAATATCTGTTTATATTAGTCGCTCAAACTAATTTGCCGTATGCAACGAAGAAATTTTATGCAACAGTCTTTGCTCGCAGGTGCAGCTTTGGTAACAGCTTCTGCAGCAAAAGCTTCCTCTTTTAAGAAC
>JAEZRL010000243.1 GCA_023440945.1 Bacteroidota bacterium | reverse complement strand
ATTTACAGCAGGTGGGGTAATCCAACCTTTGCAGTTGCAGAACAAACCATCGCTTCACTTGAAAGTTTTGGTATCACCAATGCTAATGGTGAGCCTTTGCAATTGAAAGCATTGTTGCATGCAAGCGGACAAGCCGCGATGGCTACCATGTTTATGGCAAATTTAAAGACAGGCGACACGCTTCTTTCACATTATTCGTTATATGGTGGCACACATGAACTAATGCATAAAGTATTAGGTGAAAATGGCATCAACACAATTATTGCCGACCTGCGGGATTTGAACGTTGTAGAAGAAACGATCAAACAGAATCCTTCTATTCGTTTAGTGCATATTGAAACACCTGCCAATCCGACCATCCAGTGTGTGGATATTGAAGCAGTTAGTAAAATTGCAAAAGCAAACGGTTTGATCGTTACAGTTGATAACACCTTTGCTTCTCCTTATTTACAGCAACCCTTTAAATATGATGTTGACTTTGTTTTTCATTCAACAACAAAATTTTTAAACGGCCATGGCACAGCGATAGGTGGTGTGTTATTAGGACGTGATATAGAATTTATGCGCACTAAAGGAACAAAATGGTATAAATTATTAGGTGGAAATGCTAATCCTTTCGATGCATTTCTTTTGATCGTTGGCATGAAAACGCTTGAAATAAGAATGGAACGTCATTGCAGTAATGCTGTTGCTGTTGCAGATTTTTTGCAGCAACATCCTGCTGTTGCAAAAGTGAATTACAACGGACTTCCTGATCACCCTGATCATGCAGTTGCAAAAAAACAAATGCGTCATCCCGGCGCTATGATGAGTTTTGAATTGAAAGGCGGATTAAATGCAGGTAAACAATTCATTGATAAATTACAAATGTGTGTGCGGGCTGTATCACTTGGAACGGTGGACACGCTACTGTCGCATCCTGCTTCTATGAGTCATTTCGGTGTATCAAGAGAAGAGCGTTTGCAATATGGCATAACGGACGGATTGATAAGAATGAGTGTAGGAATTGAAAATATAACAGATATTCTCAATGACCTTGATCATTCACTAAAAGGATTACAATGAAAAACGTTGCTATTGTTGGCGCAGGCATAAGTGGTTTATCCTGTGCTTATGCATTGACAAAACATCCGCACAACATCACCATTTTTGCAAAAGCATTTCCCCCGAATACAACTTCAAACCGTGCTGCTGCATTTTGGTTTCCGTACCACATACGCAATGACAAGAGAGGCATTAAATGGTGTCAAAAAAGCTATGATGTTTACCGGCAACTTTCGAACAATAATGAAACCGGCATCAGCATGCATCAACTGATAAAAGTACTACGTGAAAATGTAGAAGATGAAGAACCGGTTTGGATCGAATTTATGCCTGAAGGCTCCTATCGCTTAATGCAGAAAGATGAACTTAAGAACATTTACCAATCAGGTTACGATATCACGGTTCCATTAATTGAAACGCAAATTTTCCTTCCGTATTTATATAGACAACTTGAAGAAAATCTGGTTCGATTTGAACAAAAAGAAATAGAAGATTTGAATGATCTTGCAAAAGAGTTTGATGTAGTAATAAACTGTTCTGCTTTGGGTTCAAGGAAATTGTGCAACGATCTTTCTGTTATTCCTGTTCGCGGACAAGTTGCTTTATTAGAACCAAAGAACGATCTTCCTATTTTTCTTGATAATGAAAAACCTTTGTATGTTGTTCCAAGACAAGATT
Source organism: Bacteroidota bacterium (assembly GCA_023440945.1). GTDB lineage: Bacteria > Bacteroidota > Bacteroidia > Chitinophagales > Chitinophagaceae > JAEZRL01. The sequence continues at coordinate 6,051 of JAEZRL010000243.1, read as the reverse complement.
CAATTATTGTTGGCGGAACGTATGAGCAAAATGTTTTTGCAGAAACAACAGAACCTTCAACGATTGAAAGAATATTGACTAATGCTTATGAAGTTTTTCCTGAGCTAGAAAAACAAAAAGTACTTGGTAGTTGGGCGGGACTTCGTCCTTATCGTCCTGAATTAAGAGTCGAAAGAGAAGGTAACATTATTCATAATTATGGTCATGGTGGAAGCGGTTTTACTTTGGCTTTCGGTTGTGCCGAAGAAGTTGAAAACTTGGTAAACGAAATTTAATTATCGTATGAGTATTACAATAAGAAGAGCTGAAAGAAAAGATTGTAAACGTTTATTGGAATTGGTGCAGGAACTGGCTGAATTTGAAAGAGCACCGCATGAAGTAACAGTGACATTAGAACATTTTGAAGAAAGCGGTTTTGGTGAAAAACCGGTTTGGTGGGCTTTTGTTGCAGAAGAGGATAATGTTGTTATCGGGTTTGCTTTGTATTATATCCGTTATTCTACGTGGAAGGGACAACGATTATATCTTGAAGATATTCTTGTTACAGAAAAAGCAAGAGGCAAAGGTGCAGGCAAACTTTTGTTTGAACGTTTGATAGAGGAAGCCAAAGACAAAAAGTTAAATGGAATGGTTTGGCAGGTGCTTGACTGGAATGAACCTGCAATTGCTTTCTATAAAAAATACGGTGCTGTAATTGAAGAGGAATGGATGAACTGCAGCATTAATTTTTAAACTACTGTTTTCACTTATAGAATTGGTAATACACTTTTAACCATCGGCATAATCAGTAAGATGAATTGAGATTATTGTCAAAACTTCACACTGAACAATCCTTTCTTTTTATCGCTATAGATTTTCCTTGCTTTTTCTATGAGTTCAATAAATTGTTGCTGCAAAAAATTACCGGGAGCAGAGGCGGATAGCGCAAGTGCTTTTACATCATCCCAGGAATAATTCTTCGCATACTTTGATTGTCTTAATAAAGAACCAAACATCGTTACAGATGCAGCAAAACGATAACAGGAATCAGCTTTTTCAAGAGCAACATAATTCAAGGGAATTTCAAAATGCTGGCTTCTTGAAACATTGGTAGAAGGCAATTTATATTGCAACTGCAGATCAGCAAGCATTGCATCGATTCCTGTCACATTTTCCCGGTATTTTCCCGTTGGTTCAATTTCAAAAACCGCTATTAAAGTATGGCCACTTCCAATTTCTCCGCCTATAAATTGTGTGGTGCTATCTTCAAGCGCATCTTTTTTATTATCAAAACCAATGAGGCGATATTGATTCACAACTTTCGGATTAAACTTAACGGATAAGAAAGCATCGTCCGCAACGGAATACAACGTCTTTGAAAACTCTTTCACCAATACTTTTTCACCTTCATCTAAATCATCTATATAAGCAAAATTGCCATTCCCCTTTTTAGCAAGCACTTCTAATTTACTATCTTTATAATTACCCATTCCAACACCCAAACAAGTTAAATAAATTCCGGACTGCCTATGTGTTGTTATCATGTCTTCTAACTCCTCCTCCGAAGTTTGTCCTACATTAAAATCACCATCCGTAGCCAGTATAACACGATTGTTTCCTTTGCGGTTAAACATTCTTTCTGCAAGCTTATAAGCAGTTTTGATCGCAGCTTCTCCCGGTGTATCGCCATTTGCCTCAAGCTTATCAACTGCATCAATAATCTTTTCTTTTTCATTGCCTGAGGTTGGTTGTAAAACAATATTCACCCCGCCACCATACACAACTATTGCGACCGTATCCTCATAGCGTAAATTCTGCACTAATAATTTAAATGCAGATTTTAACAAAGGCAAACGATTTTCTTTATCCATCGAACCTGAAACATCAATCAAAAAAGTAAGATTTGTTGGCGGAACAGATCTGAAATTCAGCTTCGGGGCCTGCAGGTTTATAAATAACAACTGGTTGTTTCTATCCCATGGTGCAGATGTTAATTGCGTACTGCATTTAAAAGTATAATTAACCGTATCGTTGTTATTGTTACTAAAATTGAAATAGTTAAGCATTTCTTCGATACGTACGGCATCTGTAGGGACTCTGTAATTCATTCTGAGAAAACGGCGGATATTGCTATAAGATGCCCTATCAATATTTAAAGCAAAACCTGTTTCAGCATAATTCTTTGCATCAACAAACGTATTTTCTGCAAGTGTTGAATAACTTTCATTTCCCCGGTTTATACCATCATCACTTTTTAGGGGAAGCAAATTATGTGTAACAGAAAGGAGTTTCGAAATATGCGTAAGTTTTGTTGCCGAAGCAGGTTGCAGGATGAAAGACTGGTAACGCGATGCATCAGCAGCTTTCTTTATCGTTTCAAAACCATCAAGCGATAATAAAATGGTATCAATCAATTTATTGGTAGGAATGCCAAAAGCACCGGAAGAACCGGAATAATAAGGATAAGAACCTTTGGAAGCAAGAAGAATTTTCACATTTGGCAACGAACGTCCTTGCTCATCACGTACATCTCCTTTAAGATAATATTGCGAAGAACATGGTATGCTTAACAAAATGGATATGTAAAACACCCACCGTTTCAAAGGGCTTGTTTTATTTTAAAGATAAAACTTCTTTATAATCAGCACTTTCAATTTTCGTAAAAAGGGTTATTCGTCCTGTAACTGGTATAATTCCCGCAGGTTCCGGCCAAGACCATCATAATCCAAACCATAACCCACAACAAATTTATCTGGGATAGAAAAACAACAATAATCAATAGGAGCACGATAAACTGTAGCATCAGGTTTATGCAGCAGCACAGCGATCTTTAAAGAAAGCGGTTGCTGATTGTGTAGTTGCGGAAGAAACTGGTTGATGGTTTTACCGGTATCAATTATATCTTCAAGAATGATAACATCACGTCCGGTTATATCAGTATCAAGACCGATAGCTGTTATGATATGCCCGGTAGATTTTGTTCCTTTATAAGATGCAAGTTTTATAAAACATATTTCAGATTCGATGGTTAGCTGCTTAAACAGATCGGAAGCAAACATAAAAGAGCCGTTCAGAATGGCAATAAACAAAGGTTTGCGGCCTTCATAATCTTTGCTTATTTGTGCAGCAAGTGATTGAACTTTTTCTAAGATAACCGTTTCTGAAATATAGGGAACAAAATATTTATCATGCACTTTTATTACCGCCATCCTCTTCAGTTTGCTGCAATAATAACAACATTGTGCGATGATGAAAAACAAAAACGAAAAGCGTTTGAAATAATTCCTTGTCTATCTTCCTATCAAAATAAGGAACAACATTCAAAGCCGGAAAATAAATAGTTGTGTATTACTTTAATCTGCAGCATTTGCATATCTGTTATCTTAGCAAAAATTTTTTATGGGGATAGCAGATAAACTTTTTGCTTTGAAAAATGAAAAAGCCAAAGCAAATTTAAAAGCAGGTGAAGATTTTCTTGCAAAAAATAGAGAGCGTAAAGAAGTTACAGAATTATCAAGTGGTTTGCAATACGAAGTATTAAATGAAGGCACAGGTGAAAAACCAGTTGCATCAAATAAAGTAACTTGTCATTATCATGGAACCCTGATAGACGGAACGGTTTTCGATAGTTCTGTACAAAGAGGCAAACCCGCAACCTTTCCTTTGAATATGGTTATAAAAGGCTGGACAGAAGGTTTGCAGTTGATGCGTGTTGGAAGCAAATACAGATTTTTTATTCCACCACATTTAGCTTATGGAGACAGGCAAATGAGTGCACAAATTGGACCTAACAGCACTTTGATATTTGATGTAGAATTATTAGGATTTGAATAGCTTTTATTGAACATTTTCAATGTTCGTCTTTGCTAAGTGATCAAAGAATCACGAGATAGCATTAGTAATTACAAAAAAACCACTGCATAAAAGTGGTTTTTCAGCACCAAACAGACCATTAGCCGGTGGTGTAATTTGTTCCATCACTAAAATTATTTTGTGTAAACTGGGCTTCATCACCACTTCTTTGCTTAAACACTTTTTTCAAATCTTCCGGCATATACTGGTCGTATAATTTCTGGCCTTTGTCTTTCAGATTATTAACAAGGTCACGCTTTTCCTGATCACTCATTTTAGAGTATTTGTAATAAGCAAAAGCAGCTAAACCTGCTAAAAGCAATCCGCCTTTCGGTATTCCTGCCATAGTTGTAAATTCTGATTTTTATGAATATCGATATATATAATAAAAACCATACCGATAATTAAGCAAGAGCTGCGAGCTGTATTGCAAGCGTGGAGCAGCAAACACTTAATCAACTTGTGTGATCAATAATTATGAGCCATTTACCGTTTATTTTTTTAAAGAGCAGCGTAAAATAACCACCTTTATCACCCATATTTCTTTTGAGATGCCATTTGCCTGTAACAAAATAATAATTCGGAGAAAGCGGTTTTATATCAAGCAGATCTAATTGCAGTTTGCCCATAACCGAAGTATCGGGATAATTCTTTTTATAATTATTCAATGTTGCTTCCCAGCCATAGGTAATGCCTTTACTGCCTACAAACATTAAGCTGTCATTTTTGTAATAGGTTTTCATAAAATCTCCTATGCTGCCTTTGTTCCAACCATTCATTTGTTCATCTATCACAGCTTTAATTTCAGATTCCTCCGTTTGTGCAATTAAAGCAAATGGAAAAGATAACAGCAGGCTAAAAATTAACGCTTTCATCATCATAACAAATAATATTTCTTTTAAAATTAACGCTGCGAAGGCTGATGATTCAATAAAATTTATTGCAACTTCTTTAAAAAAACGATAGCTTGATAGGTGTTTTAAACATTAAATCACAGATAATTTTTTCAACTTGCAGGAAAAGGGTAAATTTATATTCTTAAAAAAAATCTCTTGCCATGAGTAACACTTTCACCAAAGAACAATTGAATCCTTTGCAAAGCATAGAGCAATGGGAAGATGATGTGCTTGACCGCTATCCTGTTGCAGATGCACCGGCAAAAACAAAAGAAGAATTTCGCAATTACGATAATCCTCAACGCGATACTGTTAGAGAATTTTATCGTCAGAACCACAAGTACCAGACGTACGATTTTGTGCAGGAGAAGAAAAACGAGTTTTTGCAGTTCAACCGCAAGAAATTAAAAGTGTGGGAAGCAATGGAGTTTCTCAATACTTTGGTAGATGATTCCGATCCCGATATAGAACTCGATCAATTGCAGCACTTGTTGCAAACCGGGGAAGCTATTCGTGCTGATGGACATCCTGATTGGTTTGTGCTAACGGGTTTTATTCACGACATGGGCAAGGTGCTTTGTCTTTTTGGAGAGCCGCAGTGGGCAGTTGTCGGTGATACTTTCCCGGTAGGCTGCGCCCATTCAGATAAAATAGTTTATCCGGAGTTTTTTGCCGCCAATCCTGATACTTACGATGAAAGATACAATACCAAATATGGCGTGTATGAACCAAACTGTGGCCTGGAAAAGGTGAATCTTTCCTGGGGTCATGATGAGTATTTATACCACATTGTAAAAGATTACCTGCCCGAACCGGCCTTGTATATGATCCGTTATCATTCTTTCTATTCCCAGCACCGCGAAAATGCTTATGATCATTTAATGAACGACCATGACAGGAAGATGTTTGACTGGGTGCGAAAGTTCAATCCTTATGATCTCTATTCAAAAAGTCCAAAGCCACCTGTAGTTTCAGAATTACGTCCTTACTATGAAGACCTCATAGCGAAATATCTTCCGGAAACAATTTGTTTATAAATAATTTGATGCAGTAAGTTTTAAAGCTTTGCAGCCGTTGGTTGCAAAGCTTTTTTTATCAAAAGGATTTAACAACAAAAAATAAAGCAAATTGATTTGCACAAGAATTATTTCACCTCCTCAAACTCAATATATTCGCCATCGGTAGTTGTAGTATCGGGATTACTACGGGAAGCAGCCTTTGCTCTTTGCTGCGTTTGCTGTTGCGTTTGACGCATTTGTTCTTCCTGCATCTGTTTCATTTTATCTCTAACGGCAGAAGTTGCCTTTGAAACCGGAACAATTAA
>JAEZRL010000501.1 GCA_023440945.1 Bacteroidota bacterium | reverse complement strand
GCCAACAACTCATCAGTAGGGTCTGCAGTGGAAGCAATTGTGTAAGGCAGGCAAAGAAGCTTTTTGACGAAGCCTGGAGTGAAGCAAGGACCGACTTTGAAAAATTTAACGCTGCATATTATGTAGTACGGCATCAAAAGAGTGTTTCCCCTAACTGAGCGAAGTTTGCAACTTCGCTTGTTTTATTTTGAAGTTTTTAACTTCAGTTACGCCAAGGCTATTTGAGGGATTCTGATATGGGTATCTGGATATAAAAAATTGAACCCTGACTAGCTCAGGTAATCAAAGTTATCAATGTTTCCATCCAAATATTAAAAAGGCAAGTCTTCTAAGGGCTCATTATATTGCTTTTCTACGTTGTGTGTTGATTCGCTCAAACCGTTATTAGAATGGGGATTATTATTATGCGGTGAAGAATTAGTTTCCAATTCCTCTAATATCTTTTTCACATCCTCTTCAGTTGTATAGAGCCTGTCATTACATATCCTTATTAATTCAGAAGCCCGCTTTACTTTTTGAGAAAGTTCATCAACAGAGATCTGCCCTTGCTCAATTTCATTTGCGATGTTTTGTAATTCTTCAAAAGCTTCAGTGTAACTGATCTCGGTACTCATGTTTTTATATTTTGAGATTATTTTACAGTAGTTAAAATTTCTCCTTCTGATACAACAGTATTTAGTACATCTCCTTGTTTTACTTCGCTGGCTTTTGTTATTGCTTTTCCTTTAAATAAAGTTATACTATAACCCCTTTGAAGAACTTTTTGCGGACTCATATTATCTATATTTTTTTCGATATTGTTTAACCGATCTTGGCAATATTTAACACTCCAAAAAGATCTTTCAAAAATTCTGTTTTTAAGCAGGCTTATTTCTCTTTTTTCTGCTCTCGCAAGAACATGGGCACCTATTGCCAGAGATTGCATACGTTGTACAATTATTAGTCTGTTTGCATTCAAACTCGAGCGAACATCCTTTCCAAGCGATTTGGCAATATCTCTTATTTGCTTCTCGGACACATTTAAGAAGGAGGTTATGATTTGTGATGTCTGTTTTTGTAGGGAATGCAGGCGCAACTTTTCATTTTTAAGTAGTGCCCTGCCGCTTTGCTGAATACCTCTTTCGTAGTTCGCCACCCTGTTCTTATTGCTCTGTAAAATGTTTCTTACTGCCGACTTAAAAAATCTAGCCTCTGCAAAAATTTGAGATTGACTTCCTTCAATCATCCTTTTAGAAAAGGTAGAAATTTTTTCTTGCGCCTGTTTGACTTGTAGTGAAAATGTCTGAAAGATTTGAATTAAATAATCAGCAAGCTTGCTTGGTGTAATAGCATTGAAATGAGATATTGCTTCGACAACTGTTTCGTTGGTAGAGTGGCCAATACCCGTAACAACAGGAATGGGGAACCGGGCAATAGCTTTTGTTAATGAGTAATTATTATAACACGCTAAACTTGTATCATCGCCTCCGCCTCGCACTATTGCGACTACATCAAAAGCTTGCAATTCCTCCTTTATCAATTCGAGTTGCATGGAAATAGTTTCAATGGCTCGCTCGCCTTGCAGGTTGGCAGGAAACAAACGATAAATAAATTTAAATTGCCCGGCATTATTTTCGAGTACATTGACAAAATCTGAATAACCCTTGCTGGTACGATCTGAGATGATAGCAATCCTTTTTGGAAGGAGCGAAAGTTGTAAAGACTTATTGCGGGAATAAAGCCCTTCTTCTTTAAGTTTTCGGATTGTTTCCTGCCTTTCTACTTCAAGGTCACCTAATGTATAGGTAGGATCAATATCTATAATTTTAAGTGATAAACCGAAAACAGGATCATAAGTTATTCTTGCAAGAAACAAAATTTTAATGCCATCTCTTAAAGACTCATTTAAAACTCTTCTGAATTTATTATTGATATTAATGTAATCGCTATTCCAGATTGTTCCTTTGATCTTAGCAACAACTTTTCCATTTTGTTTTTCTACCAGTTCAGGATAACAATGCCCCGATTGCTGGTAATAGTTTAAACAATGCAACTCAGCCTTTATCCAATATGAGTTAGAGAATTGGTTTTGTACAACTGCTTGTAGCCTCTTTGTTATTTCTAAAAGGGAGAAGGTTGTTTTATTATGCAAAATTTCCGACATCAATGTTAAGGTAATTAATTTTATTGAAAGAAGTAAAATAAGGCAAATCAGGTTTTTAAAAATATCTAAGCTTTATTCGGCTATAGCATTTTCTTAAACACAGTCTGTGTGATCGAAAAATTAAGATCTACCTTTAAATTTCTTCTTTTTATTACATTGCAGCTTTACTAATTGCCATGTCACTATTTCAACCTTCTGTACTTAAGAAATATATAAACGATCTTGATAAGGATAAGTTTTCAAATGCATGGAAAATATTTCAAAGCAATTTTCATCATGCTACAAAGCAAGAGAATATTCGAAATGCAAAGGAAGAACAGTACCAGGAAGGCTTTCTTCGCGAACTATTCGTTGATGTTTTTGGTTATACATTAAATCCCGAACCCGACTATAATCTAACCACAGAATACAAAAACGAAAGAAACAGCAGGAAGGCTGACGGTGCAATATTGAAAGATGGTGGTGTGAGGGCTGTGATTGAATTAAAAGGTACTGATACTACAGATCTCACTAAAATAGAAACACAGGCTTTTGGGTACTTACACAATCAAAAAGGATGTACTTATGTTGTCACCTCCAACTTTGAGAAGCTAAGGTTTTACATACAGGATGCTACCGAGCACATTGAATTTAATCTATTCAAACTTTCCCCAACGGATTTTGCTGTTCTTTATCTCTGCCTGGAAAAAGAACAATTGCTTGCTAATGTTCCCTTACAGATAAAACAACAATCTGTAGCGGAAGAAGACGTTATCACTAAAAAGTTATATGCCGATTACAGTTCTTTTAAAAAAGCTCTTTATCAAAACCTCGTTGCACTTAATACACGATATGACAAACTTGAGCTTTTCAAAAAAACACAAAAGCTTCTTGATCGTTTTCTCTTTATTCTTTTTGCGGAAGATCGTTTGCTGCTACCGCCCAATTTCATCATTCGGATTACAAATGAGTGGAAACAGTTCATCAAGCTTCGTGGCAGACAAACTTTGTATGAACGTTTTAGGTTATACTTTAATGACCTTTTGAATGGCAATAAGGACGAAGACATCTTCGCCTATAATGGAGGTTTGTTTGAACCTGACGAAGTGTTAGACAACTTGCAGATAGATGACGATGTGTTGTTGAATGGAGTGCTGAAGCTGAGTGCTTATGATTATAATAGCGAAGTGGATGTAAATATTCTCGGCCACATTTTTGAACATTCACTTAATGAGCTTGAAGAACTGCAGGCAACGATTGAAAATGCTGCTATTGACAAAACTAAAACGCGCCGGAAGAAAGAAGGCGTGTTTTACACGCCGCGTTATATTACCAAATACATAGTCGAAAACACAGTTGGTGCACTATGCGAAGAAAAGAAAAGTGAAATAGGTATTGTTGAGGAGGACTACGCACCTGATAAACGCAAGCGGGACAAAAAAGCTTTATTACAAAAGCTGGATGACTACCGCAACTGGCTTTTGCAGCTCACGATCTGCGACCCTGCATGCGGTAGCGGAGCATTTTTAAATGCTGCGTTGGAATTTTTAATTAGTGAGCATAATTATGTGGATGAACTAACCAGTAACCTGCTTGGTTATAGTATGACCTTACCGTGGACGCCAAACGATATATTAGAGCATAATTTATTTGGCGTGGACATTAATGAAGAAGCTGTTGAAATTGCAAAACTTTCCCTGTGGTTACGCACTGCACAAAAAGGTAGAAAACTTTCTAACCTGAGCAGGAATATCAAATGCGGCAATAGTCTAATCGATGATAAAACTGTTGCAGGTGATAAAGCATTTAATTGGAAGGATGAGTTTAAAGAAGTGTTTGAAAACGGTGGTTTTGATGTAGTAATTGGAAATCCGCCGTATGTTGATGTCAAGGCGCTTAGAGGCAGTATCAATCAATACATCTTCAAGTACTTCAGAACAGCTAATAATCGGATTAATCTTTTCTCGGTTTTCATCGAAAGAAGTTTGATGATTATTAGAAAGGACGGATATTTTTCTTTCATTGTCCCCTCTGCCTTACTAACACAAGAATCATATAAAGAGTTAAGAAAAGAGTTATTAGTTCAAACTTCAATAAAAAGTATTGTTCGTCTGCCTAATGAATCTTTTGGAGGCGGAGCAGGGGAAGTAAAGGTCGATACAATCATAATTACATTTAGCTTATCTAAAAATAATGATTCAAACATCGAGTTGATAGTTTATAAAGGTTTTGATAGAATCAATGAGATTAACTCTGAACTGGCAAATAGCCACTTGTTTGTTCTCCAATCTAATTGGATAAGTGATAGCGACAAAGTTTTCAGAATTAATGTTAACAAAAACATCCAAAACATCCTTTCGAAATGTGAACAGGAAACAGCGCCGTTGGTACGTTGTGCGGATTTTAGTCTTGGCATAACCCCTTATGATAAATACAGAGGACATTCAGCAGAACAAATAGCAAACAGGGTGTTTCATGCAACTTATAAAAAAGACGAAACTTATCAACCGCTTTTAGCAGGAAATGACGTAAGAAGGTATGATCTTCATTGGAATGGCGATGAGTGGATCAGTTATGGTGATTGGCTTGGAGCACCAAGAGAAAAGAGATTCTTTACATGTAAGCGAATATTGATAAAGCAAATTATTGACTGGTCGTCAAAAAGGATTTGGGCCACATTAACTGATGAGGAGTTGTATAACTCTCAAAATGCCTTCAATTTGATCCCCAAAAATGATTTTTTAGTTGAATATTTATTAGCCCTAATAAACAGTAAACTTTTAACCTTTTATCACAAAAAGAAATTCTTAGAAGAATACAAGGACCGGTTTCAAAAGATTTTGATTAAAGATTGTAAGGAATTCCCGATAAAGAGAATAGAAAAAGAGGAGCAATTGCTATTTGCTAAAAAAGTAGATGTTATCCTTTCCGAAAACAAAGAACTGCATCAAATTAAACAAAGCTTATTGCAATTATTGACTGCAAAGTATCAAGGTATCTCTATCAGCAAAAAGCTTTCGGATTGGTTTTCGCTTTCTTTCAAAGAATTTTTAAAAGAACTTGAAAAGCAAAGCGTGAAACTTTCTCTGGCGGAACAAAATGAATGGCTTCATTATTTCGAAGCGGAAAAACAAAAAGCAAGTGAACTGCAGAGGGTTATCGATAATACAGATAAAGAAATAGATAACATGGTGTATCAACTCTATGGTTTAAGTGAGGAAGAGATTAAATTGGTTGAGGGGAAATAAAAGATGGTGACAGAATTAAAATGATCGAACCGGAATATACTAAATACCCAAATGAAGTTATTTCTGTTAGCTTGCCGATACTTGGCAAAGCAAAAATTAGCTTTTACAGTATTTCAGCGGTTGTAATACATTTATACAAGTGGTGTCAAGAATTCGAACGGCAAAAAACAATAAATCACTTAGGACTGATTGCACATTCAATCGAAGGGGTTAAACATACACGTTACGATTATGTGCTTTTAGAGTGTTTATTGGCGGAGATATTAGACAACTTTCATAAAGGAGGAAAAGATACTCAAGGATCCATTAAAATAGATGGGATAGAATAGCAGGAAACACCCTTGTAAAAAGCTGGTTTCTCTTAGCAAATTTTGGACATGCGAAAAATACTATTGGAGACGAAAAAGCTTTGATGAATTTATGCAACGAAAGAAAAGGATTTAAGACTTATTTGCTGTCTCCAATAACAGATAGAAAGTTAAAACAATACTGCTTGTCAATAATTGATTCGTATCAATACCAGGACTTCCACTATGTTCTATCAATAAGAAGAATATATAAGGAAACACGAAATAAAAAAGTTCGGCGGCTCCTTCTTACTATTTTAAAGTTGCTTCTATTAGACACTAATGAGCTAGAGATTAAGGTAAACCAGTTGAAGCTGGAACAATTAAAATATGTATTTAAGATAATTAGAAAAGTAGCTATAGTTTCATTAGATTCTTACAATTCACACACCCCTGTAAACATAGATATCACCGCTCTGTTACTATCTTTTGACTATTTCGAAAATAAGTATCAGGGCCTTTCGGTTAACAAAGTTTTAGACCCTATATTATCGATCTTGTATGATGAAGTTTATCTAAAAGGAAACGTTCAAACAAGACAACGGTTTTATGAGGTGGCTGCAATAGAAGATGTAAAGGCGAATGCACTTGACTACGAAGCCGTCATTCAAAAAGCTCTGATAAACGGCTTGTTTGACCCAAATCTTTGCCAACTCAAACATTTTGCTCGTTATACACTTCCCATCGATGTTACTGCAAAATCAAATTTATCAGCTGAATTAAGAAATATCCAAACTGTTAAACGACAATGTCCGCACGTGGAAGCCTCTCTTGATTTAAATCCAGTAACCGGTATTAAGGTAGTCGACTTCTATTTCGATAAATCACACTTCAGTAATTCACTTCTTCCAAGGTTTGTCTTCAATATAGCTTCGATTCTCCAAGATCAAATTGCAGAAACTGTAAAAAATCAAAACAATGTTCTACAGATAATTTCAAAGCTGGAGGAAATGAGCTCCAAGTATCCTAACACAGATGATTTTAAAAAAATGAAGGAAAAACTCGAAGAAGGAATTTACGAGAGCACATTCACGGAATTAGCGCAATATATAATACCGGCTTTTAGAAACCTTCTGTGGTGGGTTCTTAAACATTTTATTGCAGACAATTATATTTTTGACATCGATATACAGATTAAGAATCGAGATTTTTTCTCGTTTAAACTAATAAAACCTGAAATCGATCTAATAAGTTCACGTATTAATCAAGCAATAAAAAATGAAAATGACGGTGATAGAATTCACGAGTTGTCTCAACTAAAAAGCTCCGCGGAAAGAAAATTTGAAGGTTTTGTTTTTGTTTGTTTGTCAAGAATACAGATCTACGATAAAACGCAGCCGCCCGAACACAAGAAGGTAACGGATATTGATTCTATTGTTATTAAGAGCAAACCAGATCAATTTTTATTGGAGTTTCATGAATCAAAAAACACAAAGAGGCAACAAATTGGACAAGCAAAGAAGGATTTAAAAGAAAAGCTAGTAAAAGTTTTAAATCAAAATGCCAAAGGTTATCGAATAAAACCGGTTGCTGGCAAAGGTGCTAAACTCGTTATTAGCATTTCGAGTAAGAAAACATAAAGTAGGCTCAACCTTCTGCTATCCTCTGCTTGTTAGAGGTTCTATATATCAAAACAACCCCGAAATATGAATTGTCTTAACTGCGACAAGCCTTGTAAAGAACATCGGATTGAAAACGTACTTGTTATTTATTGCACAGAATGCTGGGACTTCATCAGATAAGATATTATTCCTTGTCAAAGTCATAAGCCGGATTTTGTCAAGTATGTGAATAATGGCGGCTCCATCCATTTAAAAAAGCAGTGCCCAAATTGTGGCAGATTGGAGACTAGGTATTACAAAAAAGAAAGTGTTGAAAATTACCAGATTCTTCCATTCGCTGATATGGAAAGAGCAAAAGCCTTTGACGAACTGAATTATGAGAAGCTGCGAACCATATATGAACGTTATGAAAAAAAGCGAAAAGAGTTTCAAAAAGAAAAGTCTTTTAAGCAGTTTATAGAAGAACATAATAAGTACTTAAAAACAGATGACTGGAGAAAAAGAAGAGAACTTGTACTAAAACGGGATAATTACCTCTGTCAATCATGCCTGGACAAAAAAGCAACACAGGTTCATCACAAATCTTATCGTTATTGGAAAAATGAACCTTTGTTTGAACTTGTTAGTGTGTGTGAAGATTGCCATAAAATAATAACAGACATGAATAGAGATGTCATTAATTTCAAAAGCATTTTGAAGGACTAAAGAAGCCCTCCTGTCCGTGCCGGCGTAGTCTCCCTGATTACGTCTATGCGTATGCAGATCTCCTGATCTGCATACACGAAGATTTTCAAACCTTGCATTTTAAACTTTCTAAAAACGAGCTCTGTTTAAACCGTCACTATCTTTCGGTATTCGCTGCCAGATAAAGATTATCGTAAAATCTTATTGCCTGTATAATTTCTTCATCGCCTTTATCAATAGTGTTTCGTAACGCTACTTTCGATCTAAAGTATCCTTCTTCACCCTGTTTATAAAATTACAATATCAATACAAAGTTATCACTATAACTTCCTGTTACCGGTTTTGCTGTGACGCCCGGGTAACAC
>JAEZRL010000343.1 GCA_023440945.1 Bacteroidota bacterium | reverse complement strand
CTACACAACAATACTCATCTTCGTTGTGTCACTCACTTGTACGCCTTGTTCTATCCTCAGCTTACTGTTTCTTTATGTTCTTATTCGTCCTGGTTCCTAACCTTAGCCAGGTAATTCACATTAGGCAGTGTATGCAATTGTTCGATCACATAGAACAACCTGTTTGGATTATCTCTCCTGCTATCAACTACCTTGCTTTTTGAATCGTTCACATTACCAAAAACAATAGCGTTTGTTGGGCAAGCCTGCTGACAAGCAGTCTTAACTTCCCATTCATTGTCTGCGCCTGATTTAAGTGGACGTCCTTCTTTTTTAGCCTGCAATTTTCCTTCCTGTAAACGCTGTACGCAGAAAGAACACTTCTCCATTACACCACGTGAACGAACCGTTACATCAGGATTCAATACCATTCTTGTTAAAGGATCATTCATCTGGAACACAACAGGATCAAATTCTCCTACACCTGTCTGGTTCTGATTATCAGGGAAGCTGTCTGCTCCTGTATAATCTGCCCAGTTAAAACGACGTACTTTATAAGGACAGTTGTTAGCGCAATATCTTGTACCGATACAACGGTTATACGCCATCTGGTTTAAACCTTCGCTGCTATGGTTGGTAGCAGAAACAGGACAAACGTTTTCGCAAGGTGCATTATCGCAATGCTGGCAAAGCATAGGCTGAAAAACCACATCCGGATTTTCCATATTACCGCTGTAATAACGGTCTATGCGCAACCAGTGCATATCGTGAAAACGCTTTACTTCATGTTTACCGACTATAGGCACATTATTCTCGATATGACAAGCAACTACGCAAGCCCCACAACCGATACAACTGTTTAGGTCAATGCTCATACCCCAGTGAATACCAGGCTTGTCGTAATAAGGATAAATGGTTCCCTGTTTTTCAAACTTTTCCAGGCCACCAAATTCCTCAAGTTCATGTTCCCGCTCTTCAAGTATTTCTTCTGGATGTTTTCTGAATTCACTTAGCGTCATCTCCTTCATCACTTCTGTACGATCGCCAAGCGGAGTAGTGTAAGTATTTTGGGTTTGAGCAAGTGCTACTTCATATTTATCACCTGTATTTTCAACGGTAACGTCCGGCACATTAAAGCTGATAGCACTGCCTTTTAGTGAGGCAAAGGTGTAAGCGTTCTTACCTACCCCTGCAGCCGTTCTTCCTAATTTCTCGGTACGTCCATAACCCACTGCAATAGCAACAGTATCAGGATGAACACCTGGTATGATCAGTGAAGGCAACTCAATGGTTTTGTTACCTACTTTTACTCTTAAAACATGTTTGGGCGGATGTACTTCATAGTCATCTGCATCACCTGCTTTTGATAAATCAATATTCAAAAGCGATTTAGCCATAACGGGAGAAATGATAACGTAGTTATCCCAGGTAGCTCTTGTGATAGGGTCAGGCAATTCCTGTAACCACGGGTTTGTTGCACCATAACCAGCACCAATACCACATTTTTCATACAGTACCAGTTCGATCTTACCTTTCTGCACACTACCTGCAGCAGCAACCGCAGCACTAGCAGCGGCAGCGTTATAAGTGCCACCAACAGCAGCAGCAGGCGCAGCAGGATTAACAACCCCGTCCTGCAAAGCTTTTTCCCAGGCAGTATTACTGCCCAGTTTTCCTGTCCAGTACTGTTTTACAAAATCTGCATAATTTATAGGGGATCCGCTCCATTTTAATAAGCTGTCTTGCCATTGTCTTGTTTTGAACAATGGGTTGATGGAGGGCTGCATCAAAGAAAAATAACCGGTCTTTTGTTCTGCGTCGCCCCAGCTTTCAAGATAATGGTGACTAGGAATAACATATTTACATAGTTGTGTTGTTTCATCTTCTTTTGAACAGAAGGAAACCGTAACACGCACTTTCTTTAATCCGTTTACTACTTTTGCATTATCGTACCAGCTATAAGCAGGGTTTGCGCCATATATTAATAAAGCTCCTACTCTGCCGGCATTCATATCTTCAACCAAAGCTGCAAAATCAGCATCTACTGCTTTATAACTATTATATGTAGTGCTCCAATCAATCGTTTTTCCTCCTGCCTGTAAAGCTTCATTGATCGCATTTACAATCACCTGCACGTTCGGATCATTACTTCCGCAAACAACCAGTGAAGCACCCCTGTTTGCTGGTAATTGTTGTGCCGCCTTTTCTATTCCTGTTTTTAAAGCAGCCTCGTTTATTCCCGCTGCGCCTGTACCGTTAACAGCACTCAACAATGCCGCGGCTACGATACCTGTTTCAGAAGGACGATGTAAATATCTTTCATCCGCGTTGGCTCCTGTCAAACTCAAAACACTTTCAAATTGAATGTGTTTACTCATTTGAGGATTACGTTCATCTATCTTTCTGCCTGTTACATATTGTCTTCCGAATTCAACAGGCGATAACCAGGTACCTAAAAAGTCTGCACCAAGGCTAACGATCACTTTTGCATTATCAAAACGATAAGAAGGAATAGCTCTTTTGCCGTAACTCATTTCATTCGCCAGTAACAAGCCGGTATAAGAAACCGGATCATATTGCACATGACGGCTGCCCGGGTATTTTGCCAGGAACTGGTTAATAACTTCAAGACTTGAAGGTGAGTTAACAGAATTGGTAAGAATAACGATCGGGGCGCCGCCTAATCCTGCAAGATCATTTGCAATGGATTTATCAATCGCTTCGAAGGTTACTTCATTTTCTTTTTTTGTGATGTAAGGGAAACGAAGCCTTGCGGTATCATAAAGATCAAGTACAGAAGCCTGCGCTCTTGCAGAAGTTCCGCCATAAGTTATAGGAGATAATTCATTTCCTTCGATCTTTATCGGACGGCCATCTCTCACTTTCGCTAAAATGCTCAATACTTCCCCATCCTGCTCAAAAGTAGTTGCATAATATTGCGCCTGTCCCGGAACGATATCTTCGGGTTTATTGGCAAATGGAATAGCTCTTCTTACCGGCACTTCGCAACTGGCTGCCATTGCTGCGGCTGCCGTGCTAAAGCCAAGGTATTTAAGAAAATCTCTTCTTGGAGCCTTTGCACTCAGGAAACCTTTATCATCGGCTTCAAAAGGCAGTTCTTCCTGGAATTCATCTTTAGCTGACTGCTGATATGCTTCAGATTGATTGAGCTCACCAAAACTTTGCCAGTACTTTTTATTCTCCATATTCCCCTGATCCCGTAAAGGGATATTTTATTTAGAAAATGATTTTATTAAGAATGCGGATTATTCGGTTTAAATATTAATAGTGACATTTCTGACATTCAGTACCGCCGATCATTTCTACCGTAACTTTTGAAGTATCTAATGTTCCATTCTTTATCTGGTCATGAAACTTTTCGTAAATACTGTAGAAACCATTGTCTTTAAACTGAACCTGTGTAGTTCTGTGACAGTTGATACACCAGCCCATGCTCAGTTCGGCAAACTGATGTACTTCATCCATTTTTTGTATTTCGCCATGACAAGTTTGGCAGGCTACTTTACCAACTACCACGTGTTGTGAGTGATTAAAGTAAACATGATCCGGCAAATTGTGGATACGAACCCATTCTATCGGTTTTGATTTAGTGGCATCGTAAGGTTTGCCTGGTTCGTAACCAACATATTTGTATAACTTTTGAATTTCTGCTGTGCCATCCACTTCGTTACCATCGGCATCTACCAGTTTATCCGGCCCTTTATATTCGTTGATAGCCATGTGGCAGTTCATACAAACATTAACAGGTGGAATATTGGCTTGTTTGCCATCTTCGGCACCAAAGTGACAGTATAAACAACTTATCTGGTTGGTTCCGGCATGTACTTTATGCGAGTAGAAAATAGGTTGTTTTGGTTCATATCCCTGCATTCGCCCAAGACCGATAGCACCTTTTACAGTAAGATAACCCCCAATTAAAAACAGAACGATCGTTACAAGTGCGATATACACTTTGTTTCTCCAGAAAGGCACCGGCTCTGCTGCAGGCTGGCCTTCCACATCATCCGCTAGTTTTTTCAGGTTGCTGTTTACGGTCATTAAGGTTAATGCAACGATGGCGAGTATTAAAGTAAGGATACCAAATAATAAAGTGTTATCGCCCCCTTGCGCAGACGTAGTTGCACCACCACCCTGAGGATTTGGAGTAGTTTCAGGTTTTACAGAAGCTATATAAGTAAATATAGCATCTATCTCATCAGTTGTTAAACCTGGAAATGGTGTCATCATCACTCCATATTCCTTATGCAAACCCTGTGTATAAGGATCATCTTTCATAAAACCCGCAGGATTGTGTATCCATGCATACAATTTCTTCTTATCCTTCCATGGCCCACGGTCAAGGACACCTTCCAAAGCAGGACCCGTAAGACGTTTATTTATGGCGTGACAGGAAGCACAGTTTTGGGAAAACAGTTGCTGACCGTTTTGTGCATACGAAACATTACCCAGCAGAAAGCTTAAACATAGGAGCGCAACAAAACGTAATTTTCCAGTAATTCTTCTATTGTGGATCATAATCACAGTCTATTGTGGAAATGGGAGAAAAATTCCTAAAACGGTTGCAAAAATATGACACGAACTTGACAAAAGAACATCATTTTAAAAATTTTTTTAACCTGTCATTGTTACATTTATCAAAGAGATTCCTTATATTTCTCGATCATACTTTTTCTTCTGTGAAAATAAAATTGCAGTTCAAATGTTTGATGCATTATCAGTTAATCTTCTCCACAAAAACAACTCCATTTTTTATATTATACTTAATAAGAGCTTCTCATAATAATGCCAACGAAAAAAGCTTTATCGCTTAAAGAAATAAAGCTAAAGCTGTAAATTAGATGACATAATCACTCTTTTTCTGAAAAAAATAAAAGTATGGACAACAACAAAACACACGATGAACGAATTGCGAAAATGACCTTCGCCTCAGTTTATCCGATGTATCTCGCAAAAGTGGAGAAGAAAGGAAGAACGAAAGAAGAATTGCTTAAAGTGATAGAGTGGTTAACCGGCTTTGATAATGAGCAGCTTCAAAACCAGATAGAAAAAAAAGCAACCTTTGAGTCCTTCTTTCAAGATTCAACGATAAATCAAAATGCATATCTTATCACAGGTGTAATATGTGGTTACCGGGTGGAGGAAATTGAAAATCCGTTGACACAAAAAGTTAGGTACCTGGATAAGCTGGTGGATGAATTGGCAAAAGGCAGGAAAATGGAGAAGATCTTGCGAAATGCATAGCCACAGCAATACATCATGAACGTGAGCAAAAATTTCAATCCTAAGCTATCCGCAATCCTTCAATAAAGACCGTGGCGATACTTAAAACGAGTCTTCATCAAATAATATAATTATAATGCCACAAACAGAAAAGGAAGGACAACATTCCTACTGTTGCTTTAGCATGACTCTGCATATTACTGCCGGCTGAATATCCGGGATAGTTTTGTACATTTAATTAACAAAGGTGTACTCTTCATCATATTTTAATCTCTGTTTAATATTGTATTAAATTATGCGGTTGTTTGTATAAACCTTTAAGGTTCGGGTTAGTCATATAAACTTATTTTTGACAAATCTGAAATGAGCATTGTTTATTTAGTTGGATGAATGGAAGGGAGAAGCTTATGAGATGATGCAGCATTCATTCCTTTTCTAATTCGAGAATATGGATCGGTTTTATTTACTTATTTATAGTTTTGCGGCGGTTTTATTAATAATACCTTTGTTGGTTTCAAAACCATTGGCATGGCATTCATGTTTTGCCAACGGTTTTTCAGCTATATGTCCGACAAGAAGTGATTTTTTTAGAACAAATGAACGTTTTATAAAGATCATCGTACGGGGATTTAAAAAAAACATTGCTGCAAACTTTAAGAAGTGTATTAAAAAAAACAGACAGCATGGTTTATACAACGCCTCTCTTTTATTGCTTCTTCCTAAAAAACAGGCAGCCATGATGTTTGTTTTTAAAACTGCTGCTGAAATATCAATTCCAACATTAATACTACTTGAAACGCAAACTTTGTGGTACATACTTCTGGCGATAAATATTCTTTCAGGAATTGCTATTTTACTATATATGCGCAACGCATACATAAGAAAAAAAGAAAATCTCACCTACACGAATAAACTGCTTGAAATGGAAGCAAAAGCTCTTTCAAGCCAGATGAATCCGCACTTTATCTACAATTCACTTTGTACTGTTCAGCATTTAATTCTTATTAATGAAAATCAAAAAGCATTTGACTATATATCTGATTTTTCTTTGCTGATGAGGCAGATGCTTAATAATTCCCGTAAATCTTATGTGGCTTTGGAAGATGAGATTGATTTTTTGAACCGCTATCTTCAACTGGAAAAATTCAGGTTCAGCAATTCTTTTAATTACAGGATACACGTGGATGAAGCTTTAAAAGTAAACGGCCATTGCATTCCACCAATGATCATTCAACCTATCATTGAAAATGCTATCAAGCATGGCCTTGCACCAAAAAAAGAAAAGGATAATGCTCTACTTAAAATAGAATTATCGCTTCACGATGACATTCTCGAATGTGTTGTGGATGATAACGGAATGGGATGGAAGAAAACACAACCCACTTTTTCTTCTGCCAAATATGAATCAACTGCGCTGAATATTATCAGGGAAAGATTAAAGCTGATAAGATCGTACAACAACAATACGGGCCGCTTAGAAATAATAGATAAATATTCGAACGGATATAAAGAAAGCGGAACAACCGTAAAAATATATATGCCAATAGTAAATACTTTATAAAACCCCACTTTAAAACTGCTTTTTTATGAAACCAATTAAGGTTGCCCTTCTTGATGATGAAGTATCCAATATTCAGATTCTCAAGAATATCCTGGAAAACCAATGTGAAAACGTTGAAATTGTTTGGACAGCCGACAATCTCGACGATGCGAGAAAGAATATAAAGTCAAAAGAAATTGATGTGATTTTCATGGATATTGAGATGCCACCTCACAGTTCTTTTGAGTTACTTGAAACAATTGATGAGCCTAAGTTTGAAATAATATTTGTTACCGCCTACCAGGAATATGCTTTACGGGCTTTGAAAATGGCTGCACTCGATTATATTCTGAAGCCTATAAAAGCTTCTGATATTGTTCAGGTGATTGATAAGCTGAGAACAACCAAAAAAAATAAGTACGGTGAGCTTACAGGCCTGATAAAAAATTATCTGAGTGGCAACATGAACGAAAATTTCTCTAAGATCGTTGTGCATGTTGCAGATGGTTATGATATTGTTGATATCAATAACATTATTTTTATTGAAGCATTAGATAGTTATACAAAACTGAAATTAATCAATAACGTCTCTTATGTTGCATCCCGCTCCTTGAAGGATTTTGAAGAGCTTTTATCTGAAAAAGGTTTTTACCGGGTGCATAAATCTTATTTGATCAACTTAAGGCACATGGTAAAAATTGTGAAAGGCGTTTCAGCATCAGTTGTTATGTCAAACGGTGTACAGGTACCTGTTTCTGCAAGAAAGAAAGATGTTTTCTTCGCTGAATTAAAAGGCGTGATTGCATTCTAAAAAAGGGATATAATAAAAAAATAACATGAGGCTGTCTTTTGGGGCAGCCTCTTTTTATTTTGTTAATTGTTGCTATGAAAAACAGAACGTACAAGTGAGTGACACAACGAAGATGCCATAAAAAACTTTAGCTGGTAACCTAAAAATACTACTTGAAAAAAAGCTTCTTAGTCTGTTTTCTTATTCCTCTCCTGCCACATTTCATTGAATGTTTTTGCACTGAAATTAAGATCGCTCCGGTGCTTTGTCCAGCCTTTGAAGGTTTTGTTCACTACCCAGTTTTTCAATTTGCCATTGCCCATATTCATCATCTTCCTGTTCAAACTTGCCTGCTTCCAAACTTTCCAGGCAATACGTTCGGAAACGCTGCTATCGCCTTCCACAACAGATTCATGGCGATTCTCCAATAACAACTCATGAAGATTGATTCTAACGGGGCAAACTTCTGTACAATTACCGCATAAAGAGGAAGCATAACTTAAATGCTTGTACTCATCAAGGTCTTTCATCTGTGGCGTTATAACACTGCCGATGGGACCACTGTAAGTTGTTTCATAACTATGACCGCCAATATTTTTATAAACAGGACAGGCATTTAAACAAGCGCCGCAACGGATGCAGTAAAGTGCTTCTCTTGTTTTTGTATTCGCAAGTAAATTAGTTCGTCCATTGTCTAAAAGAATCACATACATCTCGTCCGGGCCATCAATCTCGCCAGGTTGTTTTGGACCTGAGATAACAGTGTTGTAAGATGTTACCCTTTGTCCTGTTCCGAACGTTGCAAGCAAAGGCCAGAATAAAGCAAGATCAGTTAAGGAAGGAATTACTTTTTCAATACCTGTTATAACGATATGTGTTTTTGGCCATGCAGAACTTAATCTTGCATTGCCTTCGTTTTCTGTAACTGCAATTCCGCCGATATCAGCAATAATAAAGTTTGCGCCGGTTACACCAATTTCTGCCTGCACATATTTCTCTCGTAATTTTTGCCTGGCCACCATTGTCAACTGTTCTGGGGGAAGGCTGGGAGAAGTACCTAATTTATCTGCAAATAATCTCGCAACATCTTCCTTGCTTTTATGCATTGCCGGTGTAACAATATGATAAGGCGGCTCACCATCTAATTGCTGAATATACTCACCAAGATCTGTTTCTATACTTTCAATCCCCTGTTTTTCAAGAAAACGATTCGGATGAATTTCCTCCGTAACCATGCTCTTGCTTTTCACAACTGTTTTACAGTTTTTCTCTTTACATATCTTTTCTATTTCTTCCAGAGCCTGTTCTGTGGTTTCCGCCCATAAAACTTTTGCACCACGCGCTGTTATTGCTTTTTCAAATTGTTCGAGATATTGATCTAAATGTTCTATGGCCCGCCATTTTAGATCTTTTGCACGTTCACGTGCCGTCATCAGGTCAGTAAATTGTTCTTTTCCTTGCTGAACTACTGCATTGTATTTACTGATATTGAAATTGATCTTTCTTCTATGTTCAAGATCTGCAGCTTTTATAGTGCTTTTTGCGATAAAAGAAGAAGCGTGTTCTGATGACATATCTGCAATATGTTTTGAAATTTTAAGATACTTTACTTCCTGAATCAATAGCGCCTTCAGGATTGATGAAATGCAACCTGCCGTTGTTATCTTCTGCCATTAATATCATTCCGTTACTTTCTATTCCCCGCATTTTTCTTGGCGCAAGATTTACCACAACGGTTACCTGTTTGCCTACAATATCTTCTGGTTTGAAATGCAAAGCAATACCTGAAACAATTGTTCTTATTTCAAAACCAAGATCAATCTGCAGCTTTAATAATTTATCTGCTTTTTCAACTTTTTCTGCCGAAACAATAGTACCTACCCGCAGATCGATCTTCGCAAAATCATCAAATTGAATTTGCGGTTTGCCTTCATCTTCCTCAACAGGTGTTTGGATTGCCTGTTCATTCTTCGGCTTCGCTTTTGTTTTTGCAGGTATAGCTTCTGCTTGCTGCGTTGCTTTTTCTACACTTGCCTGTTTTAGTTTTTCAACCTGTGCTTTCACTTCATCATCTTCTATTTTTCTAAACAACAATTCAGGTGCACGTAAACTATAACCAACACTTAATAATTTAAGCCTTCCGCCATTTTTCCAGTCCAGCATTTTTTCAACCACCTTCATCATCTTACACATTTTTTTTGCTGTGAAAGGAAGGAATGGATTAATGAAGATGGCAAGATTAGCCGTTAACTGCAAACAGATATGAATACAATTATCAATAAGCTTTTGATCATCTGGCAGAGGATGTTCGGCAGTTAATCGTTTTGCGACTATCCACGGTTCTTTTTCCTGCATGTATTTATTGCCTTTACGTGCAAGATCAATTACCTCAAACAAAGCCTCCCTGAACTTGAACTGCTCTAATAAATTTTCAATCTTCAATTTTACTCCTTCAATATCAGCGATCATTGTTTTGTCTGTATCATCAAGCAAAACCGCATGTAACGGCGGCACTTTGCCTTTACATAATTTATGCATCAGCACAAAAGTGCGGTTCACAAAATTTCCGAAGATGCTAACCAATTCGCTGTTGTTTGCATCCTGGAAACCTTTCCATGTAAACTCGCTGTCTTTTGTTTCCGGCATTATGATGGTGAGATAATAGCGCAGCACATCCGCCATTTGCGGGCCACCGTTTTCTGTTTTGATAAAATCATTAATGTAATCCTGCATATCAAGCTTCCAGTTACGGCTTGTGCTCATCTTATCTCCTTCAAGATTCATGAACTCGTTGGCAGGAACATTTGAAGGAAGAATATTGCTATGCAGCTTAAGCATAACCGGAAAAATAATGCAGTGAAAAACGATATTATCCTTACCAATAAAATGAACAAGCTTCGTTGTATTATCGTACCAGTAAGGCTTCCAGTCTTTATTGCATTTTAAAGCCCACTGTTTTGTCGCACTGATATAACCGATAGGCGCATCAAACCAAACATATAATACTTTTCCGTCTGCATCTGCAACAGGAACTTTTATACCCCAATCCAAATCTCTCGTAACAGCACGGGGTTGCAAACCACCATCCAGCCAGCTTTTACACTGCCCAAGTACGTTCGGCTTCCAGTCATCTTTATGTTCTACCAATATCCATTCACGTAACCAGTCTTCATATTTATTCAAAGGCAAATACCAATGCTTTGTTTTTCTTTTTACAGGAGCGCTTCCGCTTAAAGTGCTTACAGGATTAATAAGCATATCCGGACTTAACGATATGCCGCATCTTTCGCACTGATCACCAAAAGCATTTTCATAACCGCAGTTTGGGCATGTTCCTTTTATATACCGATCTGCCAAAAATGTTTTTGCTTCTTCATCATAATATTGTTCTGTTTCCATCACTTCCAGATCGCCGCGATCATTCAGGTAAGTAAAAAATTCCTGCGCTGTTTCATGATGAATAGGATCGGAGGTGCGGTCGTAGATATCAAATGAAATTCCGAGATCATCAAAATTTTGTTTGATAACAGGATGATATTTATCAATGATGGATCTTGCTGTTGTATTTTCTTTCATTGCCTGTATCGGTATGGCTGTACCATGTTCATCACTTCCGCAAACAAAAACCACATCCTTTTTTTGTGCACGCAGGTAACGCACATAAATATCAGCAGGCAAATAAGCACCTGCTAAATGACCAATGTGCTTTAAACCGTTTGCATAAGGCAATGCCGCCGTAATAAGATATCTGCTTGGTTTACTCATTTTGTTCTGCTTTAATTCATTATCAGCTTTACAAGAAAAAATTTGCCGGGTAAGCTGACATTCCTGTTCTAAAAAATCCAATCCCTGTTTTGCATTATCCTTTTAAAGATAATCGCATTGCTGCTAATTTTTTATTGATAAAAATGAAGAGCAAAGGAACAGACTGCAAAAATAAGCAAGAGTTTCTGTAGGAAGCGAAGATGTTTGATTATGGCTTTAGCAGCTTGTAGCAAGTCATTTTTTTATTTTGTTGGTAACACCGCTTTCCCAGCCACGTTTGAATTTTTCGATAGTTGTATTTCGTTTGAATTTAGGATGAAGTTTAAACATCATTTCATCTTGTCTGCATGCAGGACAAAGAAGCTGCAGATTTGTCCAATGAATCAACATATTTGGCATGCAGTGATCGCAATAAGCCATTTCTTCAGGAAGATGCGCCCATGTATAATTCAAATTTCCATCTTCATCCCGAACTAAAACAAGTTCAGGATAATATTTTTTTCTGTCAAGCTTGTTACAATCAGGACAAAACTCAATAGTATAAAAGCGAACAAATTCATTTGTTGCATAAACGGTTATTTCATGATCGCAGGAAGGGCAGCAGAAAAGAGCAGAAGTTTTTGCCTTGTCATCCATAGATTAGTCCATTTTTTCATTAGAGTTAAACAAACATGCATTGTTACATTTCACATCGGCTAACCTAATTGGTTAATTTCATAGAAAAATTATAAAAATAAGTTCTGAATTACAAGTCATCACACAATTTCTGCACCATTTCGTAAAGCATTAACATTCGGTGTTTTTGATAACTCCTTAATGCGCAAATCTTTCTACATTTTCTAGCACTTCTCATTTAAAAAAAATTCTATAAAATCTGCTTCTGCTCTTCCTTATTTATAAATGCCAGGCGATGCCTGCTGTAATGTTTCTTCCAAGCGTGTTATAACCAAGCAATTCTGCATAAGATACATTGGTGATGTTCTTTAGATCAGCGAACACTTTCAGATTACTTGAGATATTATAAGACGCATAAAAGTTTAAAAGTGTATATGGCTTCAGTTCAACTAAAGATGAAGGATAAGTTCTGAAGTCAATATCTGTTCTTTCACCGGTGCTTTGCACAGTTGCACTTATAAATAATTTTTTATTAACGTGATAATTAGCCGTTGCATTAAATATACTCTTTGGCCTGCGGTATAAATTAAAATAAGAGGTGTCTTTTGCATTTGCTTTTGTGCCTATTTCACCATTGGCATAAGCATAAGAAAGTATCAACTTAACTTTATTTTTTATGCTGAAAGTAGGCTCGATCTCAAAACCGTAATCGTGTTGTTCATCCTGGTTGATGTAATAACTTTTGTAGGTGGCAGCATCGGTATAAAATGTTATCACATCTTTTATATCACGTTTAAATACTGCCACTCTTGCAGTGAAAAAATTATTTTTAGAATAATATTGAAAGCCGCCTTCATACGTATAAGCTTTTTCCGGCTTTAAAGCTTTGTATGGATTTCTATATTCTGAATATAATTGATATAATGTAGGTACTTTATAGGCAGAAGAAATATTTGCAAAAGCCTTTACCTGTTTATGAATAAGATAAGAAGGATTGATATTGAACACGCCATTATTTCCATATACAGAATGATGATTAAATCTTCCACCAATGGCTGCATCAAAACCTTTCTTTCCCGAATAATTCAACTCGCCATAAATCCCTATTTGATTTTGCAAAGCAGAATCTTTACTGATAGTGCTTTCGTACTGAGAAAGAAGAATATTACTTCCTGAATAAAATTTATAGATGTCCAGTGTATGAATATCTGTGTTAGAATTCCGATAATCAGCACCTGCGGTAAGCGTTATTGTTTTGGTAACTGGTATATTCGCATAGACATCAGTAAAATGTTCATGTGCTTTGTAAAAACCTTTTGAATAGCCATCCAAAAGCGTTTCTTTTATAAGCGAGTCATTCAAATAATCTCTTGTTGTATAAGTGTAATTATATAATACATTCAGCCTCGTTTTACCAACCATAATCTCATTTCTCAAACCTGTTTGCAGGTGTTTTAAACTGGATGTATAATCCTTATCATCCACGAAAGCGCCACCGTCCAGAGCTGCATCGTATTTACTGTATCTCAGATAAGGGCTTAGCTTTACTTTATCAGAAACTTTTATTCCTGTATTTATAAACACTGCGTTTTGTTCATAATTATCGTTATCAAATTTGCCTGTATTCTCGGCATCTGTAGCTTCGCTTATGCCTTCTGATTTATTATAGGTATAACTGATGTTATAATTCAAAATTTTTGTGTTTCCGCTTATGCCGGCATTTAATTTTCGGGTGTTATAACTACCATAATCTGCCATAATAAATGGAGAGATTGCTTTATCGCTTTTTTTCTTTGTGATGATATTTATCACGCCGGCAATTGCATCTGAACCATACAAAGTAGACTGGCTCCCTTTTAAAATTTCTATACGGTCAATAATATCAATTGGTATATGCCTGAAATCATAATAACCACCGGTAATACTTGCATCCGATACAGGTACACCATCTATTGTTATAAGTGTGTATTCCTGTTTTGCCCCACGTAAATAAATTGACTTGTCTTTTCCCGGGTTGCTGTTTGCACCGGTTACAGAAATGCCTGCCTGTTCATTTAATAGTTGTGCAAGATCTTTACCCTGGCTTTCATCCAGTTGTTCACGTGTAATTACGGTAACCACTTTGCCTGTTTCTGATGCTTTTTTAGCATACTTAGTTGCAGTAACAACAACTTCATTAAGCTGGTTGGTTTTAAGTGTGTCCTGTGCGTGTAAAAAGGTAAACGCTACACTGCCAATAATAATGCAGATAAATTTTTTCATGCTCATCTTCGTTTTGTATGTTTCGAAAGATGAGCTTTCGTTGAATAAGTTAGCAGAAATGAAAACGGTCTTTGTTATAAGTTTTTATAAGACTTTCATCTCCGGCTTTTCACCCGAAAGCTCGTGATCAATTTTGCTTTGGCAGGTCTTCTGGCTCATGATGCGTTTTAAAGCCTTCCCATCTCTTTATTGAAACAGTGGCAAAATTTTAAAACGTTTGTTTATCATTTACAGCTACGGGGATAGCGCCGGACTTGCACCGGACTTCCCTTTTAATTGTCGGCTAATCGTTTTTTCTTTTTTTATGATGCAAGCTGCAACGCTCCCTTTAAACATCGTTGCGTCGCAATCCGTTCATCTGTTGTACTGCTATTAAGCAATATGATTAGAAAAAAAATCAGCTTTCAAACCAAATGCAATGCAAAATTGCAGGCGGCGTTTCATATTCTCAAATAATTTTTAATGCAATTGATAACTTACTTTTCAGGGCGTTTAAACGGGAACAATATTCGAAGTAGTTGTTTTACTTTTTCATCAGCGCTTTATAAATCGTTTCCTGGATGTTTCTGCGAACATTGAGGCGATACAATTCCCCATTTTCACCACCATCAGGACAAACACGGTTGGACAGGAAAATATAGACAAGATTATATTTTGGATCTACCCAAACACAAGTTCCTGTAAAACCTGTATGACCAAAGGTTTCAGGGGATGCACTAAATGTTGGATAAGGTTCGGGTCTTGTTGCATTATCTTTTTCAGGTTTATCAAAACCATAACCTCTGCGGCTTATTTTGCTGTGATAATCCGTAAAGAAATCAATCGTTTTTTTCCTTAGTAAACGAACGCCGTTCCATTCGCCTCTAAATAATAACATCTGGTATAATTGGGAAAGATCATAAGCATTGCTGAACAAACCTGCATGCCCGGCAACACCGCCAAACATAGCAGCACCAGGATCGTGAACGGTTCCTCTTAATAACTGCAGGCGGAAATATTTTTCTTTTTCTGTTGGAGCAATCACCGTTAATGGCTCTGTTTCTTCAGGCAAAAAAGTGGTGCTTTGCATGTGCAAAGGCTTATAAAAAGTTTCTTTTGCATATTCTTCCAATGGTTTGCCTGTTATCTGTTCAACAACTTTTCCTAAGAAAATAAAATCATTATCACTGTAAATATATTTTCCAACAGGTCCTAAAGGACTTTCCAAAATACGCTTGTACATGGTATCAACCCAATCCTTACGCATGTACATACTTTGTGCAACACGAACACTGTAAAGACTGTCAGGTATTGTTTTGTAAAAACCAGGAAGAGGCTGACCTGTTGCCGGGTCAATCGTTTCTTTATAGAAAGGAATCCAGGCAACCAAACCAGCCTGATGTAAAAGCACGTCTTTCAGTTTAAGATGCGCTTTGTTGCTTCCTCTTACCCAGGGCAAATAATCACCCAATGTTTTATTGAGGTTCAGTTTTCCTTCTTCATACAACTTCATCACTGAAACAGTTGTTGCAGAAATTTTTGTTACAGAAGCAAGATCATAAACGGTATTTCTTTTAACCGGCTCAAGACTATCATAACTCATATAACCATAAGAGCGATAAAAAACAACCTTTCCATCTTTTGCCACCAACACAACACATCCGGGTGTCGCATGTTGTTTGATTGCATCTGTTGCAATAGAATCAATATTGTTTAAAACAAAACTGTTTAGTCCCACGGTTTCAGGAACAGCCACCAGGTATGGATCATCCGTAATAATTCCGCTGCCGTAAGGATATTCTTTGCAAACCGTAACAGGCAATCTCCCCTTTGCTTTATTATGCCCTTGTATCAACTCAACGGCCATTCTTTGGAAAACATCATCATCTTCGTATGCTGCAACAAGATTTGGTGCATCACACATGAACTTAATAGCATAAGGATTACCAAAAACAAAGGTGATAGATGCAGGATTATTCTGCAGTTGCTGCAAAAGATTTATAGCCTCATCGCTAATGCCGAAATTTTTTGCAGGATATTTATTGTATTGGTGCAAACCGATAATAACAGCATCGTAATTGTTTTGTAAGGAATCGAGGATTGCATTTGCCTTGTCGCTATTGGATGAATAATTGAAATAATAACAATCGGCATCATATCTTTTCTTAAGCAGATCAGCAAAAGTGTTTGCGCCTGAAATACCGATGCCAACATAAGCCACTTTTTTGTTGTGCTTTAAAGGCAATAAACTTGAATCCTGCAAACGCAATAATGTAAATGCCTCCGCAGCAATCATTCTTCTTACGCTTACCACTTTTGCATTTAAATCATTAGTGAGGTTTGTAGTGTCAACAGGTGTTATTTTATTCAGGCCTGTATTGTATTTTACAAGCAACACTTTTTTTACACGTTTATCAATATCATTCCAGCTAAGCTTTCTGTCTTTAATAGCTTGCAATATTGCGTTGATGCTTCCTTCTATATCACCGGGTAAACACAACATATCATTTCCCGCAATCAACGATTGTACGGCAGCAGCCCCTTGCGGAAAATATTTTGAAACACCTTTCATTTCCAAAGCATCGGTAAAAGATATGCCGTGGTAATTCATCGAATCACGCAATAATTCCGTTACGTTTTTCTTAGATAAAGAGGTTGGAAGGTTAGCAGTTGTATCAATCGCAGGAATAGATAAATGTGCGATCATCACACTGCCAACGCCTTCTTCGAAAAGCCGTTTAAAAGGATACAGTTCCAGCGAATCCAATTCTTCCAATGATTTATTGATAACAGGCAGATCAAGGTGCGAATCAACAGCCACATCACCATGTCCCGGAAAATGTTTTGCGCAAGCCATTACATTCTCATCCTGTATGCCTTTCATCATCGCAACGCCATAAGCAGCAACTTTGTATTTGTCTTCGCCAAAAGACCGGAAATTAATAACCGGATTATTGGGATTATTATTGATATCAACAACAGGCGCATAGTTAACCTGTATGCCTTCCCTTCTGCATTGTTCACCAATTGTTACACCTGTTTTATAAACAAGTTCAGAATCCTGCACTGCACCAATAGTTAGCTGATCAGGAAATTTCATCACACTGTCGTACATGCGCATACCCAACCCTGTTTCACCATCAATACAAACAAGCAAAGGCGTTTTAGCGATCTTTTGAAAATGATTGATCTGCATAGCCTGTGTAACGGGACCACCCTGAAATAAACAGATAGAACCGATGTTATACTTTTTAATTTTATCTTCCACATCCTCGGTAAAAATCACTGGCTTGCCATCTCTTATGCTTGATTCCCGGATCACCATTAGCTGTGCAATTTTTTCCTTCGGCGAAAGTGTTTTAAAAACGCTGTCAACCCAGTGTTCAGCTTTTTCGGATTTGTTGTAAAAATTTTGTGCTTGTACAGTTGTAACGATTGCGATTAAAACAATGGCAAGAAAAAATCCTTTCATGTAGTTCAGTTGAAAGGCACAATTTAGTTATAAAAATTTTCATGAGACCGGCTTCCGTATTTCATGGCATCTTCGTTGTGCCCGACCGGACTTGTTTCGGTATCACTCACTTCAGCGTTCTGAACTTCTTCCGACATTGATTTTCTTATCAATAAAATTATTATCCTTCAAAAAAATAAGCACAACCTTTGCGTGGCATATTTACTGTAATAAAAAAAGATCATGATAAAATTGTTGAGCCCGTTGCAAATTCGTTCGATCACTTTTCAAAACAGGATATTTGTTTCGCCCATGTGTGAATATTCCAGCATAGACGGTTTTGCTAATAATTGGCATTTTGTTCATTTGGGCAGCCGTGCTGTTGGTAAAGCGGGGTTGGTATTAACAGAAGCAACAGCTGTTTCTCCTGAAGGAAGGATTTCACCTGATGATCTTGGAATATGGAAAGATGAGCATATTCCGAAACTAAAAGAAATTGTTTCGTTTATTCATGAACAAAAATCTGTTGCAGGCATACAATTGGCGCATGCAGGAAGAAAAGCAAGTCATGCAAGCCCTGT
>JAEZRL010000286.1 GCA_023440945.1 Bacteroidota bacterium | reverse complement strand
AACGAATATTATCAATGCACTTGTTGTGAACGCATCTACTGGAAAGGTTCGCATTATGAGCAAATGCAGGAGTTTTTAAAAATGATTTGACAAGATAGTAAAACTACAAAAGCATCTTGAACCAGAATGGCACAACGGCAGAGAGTTACGCAGAGATCTGTAGCTTATTGACCATTCACCATTGACCATTCACAACATCAATGTACATTTTTTAAAAACGCCAGCAGATCTGCCATTTCTTTTACGCTGATAGAACTTTCTAATCCTTCAGGCATAGCAGAAGTTTGAGAAGCTTCCATTGATTGAATATCGCTCCTCGAAACAGTGGTTTTACTTCCATTAAGATTGTTGAGGGTAATCGCTGCTGAAGTTTCAGAAGAAATAATTCCGTTCAGTTTTTCGCCGTTCTTTTTTACCACGCTCCACATTTCAAATTTATCTGCAATAGAGCGATTGGGATTTAAAATATCGGCCATGATAAACTGTGCATCACGATTACGGATAGAGGCAAGATCAGGGCCGAATGCATGTCCATATAAACCAGCAACCTGGTGACAGGTAGTGCAGGTTTTACTAAATACTTTAAGTCCATTTTGTGCATCACCTTTAATGCTTAAAGCAGGTTGATATTTTTTATACACTTCATCACGGCTTTCCATTTTTCCTGCCAGCAATTCTCTTGAACGATTGCGAATGCCTTCATCAGCGTTATTCATCAATTCCACCATTCTTGGCCAACTGATAGACGCAGGTTGTATTTGTTTTTTCTGAACAGCATCTAATAACAAATTCATATTATTAGCGGAGGACAGGAAAATATTCATTGAAGCATCCCTCATGTTATGCGTGAAATTTTTCCAGTTATACACAATGTAACTGCAAGCTTTCTCGGGCGATAATTTATTGTAAGTGAGCAATGCCTTTTGTTGTAAACTTTCTGGTTCATCAGGTGTAATTAGTTTTTCTAAAGTTACATCATAAGCATGTGCATGCATTGTGTCAAAAGCGAGTAACTGCAAGGCATCCTCGCGATACTTGATATTGGCATTACCTTCTGTTACGGCGTTTTTTGCTTTTTGTATTGCTTCATCATACTGCGTATTTTGAGGAACACCTGTTACGGCTAAAAGATCAAGAGCAGCTTTTCGAACTTGTGGGGAAGTTTTAGCATCAAACTTTGAAAGCAATAAATCCATTTCATTGATGTAGCTGCTCTTTGTTAAAGCTTTTACTGAAATTCCTTTTGCAAGTCCGTTTAAACAGGCTGATTGCCACCAGTCAGAAGTTGAAGAATTATTGGTAATGGATTGATGAATAATTTTTTTGATTTCATCTTCATTTTGTGATAAGGCTATCACTTCTGCGCAGTTCTCAAAAAACAATGCTCTTCCTTCAGAAAATTTATTTGAAAGCACGGGAATGCTTTTTTCAAGCAAAGCATATTCTTTTTTATAAGAGGAAGAAAGCGCAGCAATTTGCACCCATTTATCTTCCACATCTTCCATCAATAATTTTTGTTTAACTGCTTCTGCTTTTGCATCATCCAAATTACCAAGCGTACACAACAATTGATAACGGACTTTTGCACTTGT
Organism: Bacteroidota bacterium; assembly: GCA_023440945.1. GTDB lineage: Bacteria > Bacteroidota > Bacteroidia > Chitinophagales > Chitinophagaceae > JAEZRL01. Next base: position 4,966 of record JAEZRL010000286.1, on the reverse strand, counting down.
GTCATTTTGTAAAGCAAGAAGTGCATCTTCTAATTGTACAGAATCTTTCAGATTTAATTCTGTAATTCTGATCGCATTTTCCCGAACACCTGGTTCTGAGTTCTTCAAAGCTTTCTGTAGATCTTTACTATTGATAGCACCAAAATTTTGCAATGTCCATAAAGCGTGGACAATTGCAGGAGCAGAGGTTGTTGTATCGAGCAGTTGCTGCAAAAGCTCGACAGTTTCTGGGTCTTTTCGGTCTGTTAATAAACGTTGTGCGGTTCTCCGCCACCAAATGTTGTTACTTGTAAAATGTTGCACCAATTCTGCTGTACTTGCATCTGCCAATTTTAGTTTTCCGCACCAGTTTAATTTTCCTGTTGCTGTAGGTATGATGCGATAAATGCGTCCCATATCAGAACCGTTATATAATTGTCCTGAATTAATTACATCATCGCTTAACCATTCAGGATGTTCGATTATCTGACGATAATAATCGAGTACATACAAAGCGCCATCGGGGCCATTGTAAAATTGCACCGGCCTGAACCAGGCATCTGTAGAAGCAAGAAATTCTTTTTTATTATATACTCTGGAAGCAGAAAAGCTTGCGCCTTTATCATGAATACGATCTGCATGAACTAAATTATGAACAGGCTCTGCAATAAAAGTGATGTTGTTGAAACTATCTGGAAAAAGTCCGCCCTGGTACCAGGTAACACCGCAGGAAGAAGTAACAACACCAACATCTGTGAGCAGTTGGTGCTCGGGATTGACAGTGATAGGATAAACTTCACAGGCTTCACCATGATCAGAAATATAATCGTCCGCTGTTGCAACAAGTAAATTTGGATTACGTTGTAGATAACGCGCAGCAATCGCTTCAAAAAACAAATGATCTGCATTTTCTGTACACAACTGGTGTCCCCAATTATCAAAAGTTTGTCCATATTGTGAAGCACCACTCAACATTTCCAATTCATAAGTATCGGGTTTAAACCTTATGTTCCTTCCATTCGCGTTGCGAGGTAATTGAACAACGTTCGAATTATCAACAAAACGAACAATGTTGCCACTGTCATTAAATTCTTTTGCAACATTTGGTGTGATGGTTTCCATGTGCGCAACATATATCCATCCATCCAAACCATAAATAGGCGTGTTGGCAATGTGCTGAGGATTGGTTAAAGCCAAACCGGTTATCATCACTTTTTTTATATCAGCTTTGCCGTCGCCGGTTGTATCCTCGAGATAAAAAATATTTGGAACATCTACAACCAATACACCTTTTTCCCATTTCATAATGCCTGTCGGCAAACCAAGATGATCGGCAAAAACAGTACTTTTATCAGGCATTCCATCATTGTCTATATCGGTCAGGAGTTTGATAACACCGGCGCCATTTTTCTCCATCGGGTAACCATGCATTTCCACCACGTAAATGTTGCCGTATTCATCTATATCCATTGCAACAGGATCGGAAACCATCGGCTCAGATGCCACCATTTCTATTTTAAAACCATCCGCAATTTTAAAAGTTGTTGCTGCCTGTTGCGGTGATATACCACCATGTGAACTCGTATTTTCTTTACAGGAGAAAATGAAAATAACGGCTAACAAGCAAGCAGTTAAGAATGGTTTCATGATAAGCAGTTTGGTACGGTCAATTTATGGAAAAAATCTATTGAATCATTTGTAAATATCGCCCTATCCAGTAAGGTAATAACCAAAACACAGGTTCTCTTTCCTTATCAGGATACCCATTAACGGCAGCCCACGGATTTTTATCCCACCGCACCACACTCCTGATGCTGGCAGGTGGTAATTCATTCACCTGTAATTCATCTAAAACAGGTTGATGAAAAATTTTTATATCTTCTCTTTTTGTGTGATCAACTGTCCAGTCAATTAAGTCAAGCGGGGTGTCTTTTAAAAAAGCTATTGAAGAAGAAAGCTCCTTTTTTTTATCTCTTGTATAACAATAGAGAAAATTAATAAGCGGATTTTTATCAGCTCTTCTTTTCTCCATCCATTCGTCCATTTGTTGCTGATAAAAGGATAACAATTTTGGATCATTCTCACATTTTATAAGGATAGGAAATATATAAGCCTGAAGTATAACATCGAAGTAAATGAACCAGGCGGGATTCTGATGAGTAATGTTCGATAGATTCTCGAGGTAATGTTCCTTATTGATGAGATACAGATAATGTTGCTGGTATTTTTCATTGCCTGTGATAGAATAAGCAAACTTAAGAAAAGCCAGCATTTCCATTGAGTTTTGATTTTTATCCGGCATCCATTCCGGATCATGGTTTAATTTATCCGGCGACCAAACTGCCCATCGTGTTGATTGGCCATCAACATCCATCATGTTGAAATTGTTTTCTATCAAATGATCAACAATACTCGCAACATGTTTTCTAATGATCTTTTTTTCTTCTTCATCTGCCACCAGTTTATAATAAAAAAAATAACCAAACATGTGGCCGCACATTTCATCACTGCTTGCATCGCCTTTCCATAACCATTTTCCATCTGTTGATTTATGCCAACGTTCTTCAATCGGTTTAAATCTTGGTTCTTTCACGAGTTCATCTGCCAATTGCTGAGGTGTGTATTTGCGGTTTCCATCATGCACTTTGTCGCCCCAGCCTATGGGAACAATTGTTCTTGCAAAAAAGCCGTTACTGCCTGTAACATCCTGCAACTTTTTCAAAAAGTCAAAAGCTTTCTTCGCTTTTAGCTTTGCATCTTCACTTTTGGTTGTTGCATAACGAAAAGATTCCATGGCGAGATAATTGCCTGTGTATTCACCATCATTATCATCATCTTCAGGCTGATAAGAATTTACATCTCCGGGAATAGTTAAATGACATTGGCCGGCGATCCAGGGATCTCTTATATGCCGCTTCATCAAAACATCATAAAAATAGTCCTGCTTCTCAGCAAGGTTCATTTTTCTTTTTTTGATTGCGCTTACGCCACCTGCTGTTGCAATCCATGCATTACCGGATGTATCAAAAGCAATATCATTAACCTCGTCGTTCAATAGCCATCGACGTGTAAAGCGAAGTGTGTGATCACCATTAGGAGAAAATCTTACAACACCAACGTGTGTACCTATCCACATATCTCCATCGGGAGAAAGTTTTAAACAATTAACATAAATAGAAGGAATGCCATCCGAAGGGTGCAGTGTTTTTTCTTTTTTATCATCTTTAAGAATACTTACGCCGCCTAATCCGCCTGCCCATAATTTATTTTTTAAATCGAAAGCAACACCTTTTACATAAGCACTTATCAAAGTGTTTGGCTGATAATAATATTTTGTTATGCTATCTGTGCAATGATATAATCCTACATCTGTTGCCATCCATAAACCTTGATTGTTATCAGATATTGCATCGCGTATAGATCGTGCAACGGAATATTCTTTTTTTAAACATTTTCCATTTGCATACAACCAAACACCATTCGGACCTAAAGCATATACACCTTCCGCAGCAGCACAAACAACAGAAACAGGGCCTTGTGTGCCGGGCATAAATTGTAAACGGTTATTATTGTATCTATAAACACCTTTCCATGTGCCTAACCAAACGCTATCGTTAGTAACTTCTACGGCATAAGCAGGACCTTTATCAGAATCAGGTAAGATATTATTCCAGGAAGTGTCTTTTTCTTTTTTAGTCAACACACCTTCAGGTGTGGCTATCCAAACATTCAGTTTACTATCAACTGCAATACTCCTTACTTCATTTTCCTCTGGTGTTTTGCCAATTAGATAACCTTCGTGATATTCCTGTGAGAAATAATTATCGCGATATATTTTCTGTGCAATAGATGATTGCAGCAACAGTATAAAAAGAAAGCAAAAGAAGTATTTCATGTTGAAAAAATGATACTGTTTCATTTAATCATTTTTTATTAATAAACTTCTTGTTTACTTCTTTACCATTCAAGCATCATCTTCATTTACTATTCCAGCACCTTTAGATAACGTGCCATCCAGTAAGGCAACAAATATTCATCTCCTGCCAGTTCTTCTTTTCCACCATCACCGCCATCGAGGATAAAAGCATTCGTGTTATGGCGATGCATCGGAACTTCATCCGGCGGTAACAATTCTTTTGTACGCTGTTCGCGAAAATTTGGCGGAAGCAAAACAATGTCTTTACGATTCGAATTTTTTATATTCCAGCGAATAAGATCCATTGGAAAACCACGCAAATGCCAAAGCGTTGATTCTTTATCAAAAGCACCGGAAGTGCCCAGGCTTATCAAATTCCATAATGCATTTCTTTCGGGTTTTTCTATCTGCCAGTGATCGCGGATAACATCTGCATATTGTTTTTTCAACTGATTATTAAAAGCATAATTATACAACACCCAATAAGTTAAAAAAGCCATTTCATCATCGGAGTGATTCCAGTCTTCGCCCACCACAACTCCTTCCGGTAACACAACTTTTGTAGGCTTTAGATTTTCGCAGGGAACAAGTATATTTTTAAGATAACCGTGATCGTTCATCAGCCTTAATGCTTCTTTTTTATATAGTTCTTTTCCTGTTAAAGCATAACCTAATTGAAGACCTGCAATAATGGTTGTGCTGCCAAGCTTACGATCGCCAACTGTTGAAGGAAAGGAATTAATGTATTCGGGATTCCATTTGCCCCACATTGTCGGCTTGCCATCTGCATCAATAAAATAGTAATTGTTATCAATAATGTGGGTGAGAATCTTATCCATAAAATCCGCTACTCTTTTTTTCTCAGCAGATGTTTCTGCAGCCATCTCATTCATTACCGCAGCTACCCATATATAAGCCACAAATTCATCGCTGCTGGTAGTGCCTTTCCATTCCCATTGACTATTGGGTGATTCATGCCAGCGTTCAGGATCAGAATGTTTGAAACCGATTCTTTCAAAAGTTCTTGCCGGAAAACCTTTTAACGGGTTAATAGAAATAAGTCTTTCAAAT
>JAEZRL010000275.1 GCA_023440945.1 Bacteroidota bacterium | reverse complement strand
CTTTCATACCAGGCTATTACTTTGTCTTTCCAGGAATTTGTATTCTCCTGTCCTTTCGCCATGTGTTCCTCTACACTTCCCGGCCAGGTAGCTGTTTCCGTGTAATAATGTCCAAGGTGCCAGCCCTCTAGAATTCCTTTGTCTTCCATATCCAATGCAAAACGCCATTCGCCATCTAATAAAACATAGGAATTGGGACGAAGAACAGCGCGTGGAAGCGGGTACGTTAATTTATCCTCTGCAAATTTTTCATCTTTGGTAACGGATAAACCATAGTTGGGATGATTCAATACTTTCGCCATAAATGCGGGTTTGAAAACGAAATTTTTTAAAAAAAATCTGAAATGTGATTCAAAAAAAAGATGAGGAATCGGCAGATTTGAGTTTTACTTTAGAATCAGAATATCTGCAACCGATAACAGCAACTTGCAATTGACATCAGTTTATCATGTCCTGCTTATTTGTTGTCTTTTTATGCTGTTCTCCGGTAATAAAACTGATAGTTCCATCACTTTCCATGTATGCTTCGTACACTTCATCAAACTTTTCCAATCCGTTCTTGCGCAATTCACTCATCAATTCTCTTACTGTTATCATTTCTTCCCTCATATTCTTTTTCATCAGCTTGCCATTTTTTATCAACAATAATTTTCCCGGCTTTATTATACGTTCCATGAATTTGGATTTGAAAGAAAGCCAGTTCAAAACATAACTCCACCCAATAATTACAAGTACCAATAAAATTCCGTCAGAAATGCTTGTATAATCTCCTGCCATCGCATTTTGAGAAGCATCGGCTAAAAGCACGATCACCAAAAGATCACTCATGCTTAAACCACTCGACTCTCTTTTCAAGATAACTCTTAACAAAATAAATAACCCAAGATACATAACAGTGCCGCGAATAAATATTTCGGCGGCGGGGGTAGAAAAAGCAAACATTTTATACCAGTCCAATTCCGATAACATAATTATTTTTTTTGTTCGTTAATTACGATACAATTTCTGCACCATGTTGCCGCTTCAATAAAATATGTTGATTCCTTTGCCATATATCGCTTATGCTTTTGCTGTAACCGCTGAAAACAATCATTCCGCTATCTCATTATTAGCCTTTATTTTTGGCAAAATTTTTTTACATGCAAACGGTTTTGGAAAAAGGCGTTGTTACTGCTGAACATCTTCAACGCTTTAAAGAGATTGTGGGAGAGGAATATGTTTTTGCAGATGAAGAAAACCTGCACAATTATGGTCATGATGAAACTGAACGTTTATTATACTTACCGGAAGTTGTTTTAAAACCACGCACCACAGAAGAAATAAGTGCAGTGATGCGTATTTGCAATGAAGCTCATATTCCTGTTACACCAAGAGGTGGAGGTACCGGGTTGAGTGGCGGCGCATTGCCACATTTAGGCGGCGTACTTATTTCGATGGAACGATTCAATAGCATTTTAAATATTGATGAACGCAATCTGCAGGTTACAACCGAGCCGGGTGTAATAACAGAAGTATTGCAAAACGCGGTAAAAGAAAAGGGCTTGTTTTATCCGCCTGATCCAAGTAGTCGTGGCACTTGTTTTATTGGCGGAAACATTGCAGAAAACAGTGGCGGTCCAAAAGCAGTGAAATATGGCGTGGTGAAAGATTATGTGCTGAATCTTGAAATGGTTTTGCCAACAGGAGAAATCATTTGGACAGGCGCAAACGTTTTGAAAAATTCAACAGGTTATAATCTTACACAATTAGTAGTCGGCAGCGAAGGAACACTCGGCATTGTTACAAAGATTGTATTAAAGTTAATTCCGCTTCCGGCGTTTGATTTATTAATGCTTGTTCCATTTAAATCTTTGGAAAAAGCAAGTGAAGCGGTGAGCGCTATTTTCCGTGCTGGCTTTACTCCGAGTGCAATGGAATTGGTGGAGATAGATGCTTTAAAAATTACAAGTGCTATGGTGGATAGTCATGCTGTGCCGGTGGAAGATGATATCGAAGCGCATCTGATAATCGAAGTGGATGGTAACAATATGGATACCTTGATGAGCGATATGGAAGCCATCTCCAATCTCTTACAACAATATGAAGCAGGTGAAGTTTTCTTTGCAGATGATGCCCAGCAAAAAGCCGAGTTATGGAAACTGCGCCGTCGTGCAGCCGAAGCTGTAAAAATGGTTGGTTATACAATAGAAGAAGATACCGTTGTACCACGAGCAGAATTACCAAAACTGATACGTGGCGTTAAAGAACTGGGAAAGCAACATGATTTTCATGCTGTTTGTTATGGTCATGCGGGTGATGGCAATTTGCATATCCGCATAAAAAAAGAGGGTATTCCTAACAGTTTTGGTAATGAAGAAATGACGAAGATACTTCGTGCATTATTTGATCTTGTTCAAGGCTTGGGCGGAACAATAAGCGGTGAACATGGCATCGGTCTCATCCAGAAAAATTACATGGATATTGTTTTTGATGAAGCCAATCTTCGTTTGATGCGCGGTATAAAAAAGGTTTTTGATCCTAACAATATTTTAAATGCAGGCAAAATTTTCGACAGGGAGTAACGTTTAAGTTTGTGTAAATGAAAGACATGATAAAAAAAATAATCGCACTTTCTTTTTTATCGGTGTTGTTCATCCGGGCAAATGCGCAGGATGATAACGGTGATAACCAGGACCCGATGAAAGGGAAGTTCAGGAAGGATAATATTTTTCTTGGCGGAAGTATCGGTGCAGGTTTTTCAAGCGGAAGCGTGTCTATCGGCGCAAATCCTGAAATCGGTTATACTATTGCAGAATGGATTGATGCAGGTTTGGGCTTTAATCTGAATTATTCCACTCTTAGTGCAGACTATAATTATTATAATCCCGGGATAAGACAAAGGGCTTTCAATTATGGCATCGGGCCTTTTGTGCGTTTATATCCTGTTCACTTTTTATTTGTACAAGGCCAGTATGAAAAAAATTGGACGCATTATAACCTGCGTGATCAGTCAACAGGAGATACTTATTCCACTACAACAAATGCTTCCAGTTTAATTGGCGGTATCGGTTATACACAACGCATGGTAGGGCAGGGGAGTTATTACATCATGGTTGGTATGGACTTTTTAAGAGACGCAAATTCGCCTTACATTGATGTTAACTCTTATGGTCAAAAACGTGCAAGGCCGATTATCCGTGCTGGCTTTAATTTTTATCTTCGACCAGGCCAGCGATAACGGCACCTGGCGTGGTGTAAATGTCCACCATCGTTTGCCAGTTCTCGTATAAAAAACCTTCCTTTTGCATTTGCACAAGATGCGCGATAAGATTGTTATAATATCCTGCTGTATTCAGCAGGATTATTTTTTTGTTATGAATGGTTAACTGGTTCCACGTCATTATCTCGAACATCTCATCCAGAGTTCCGTTGCCACCGGGTAAAATAATGGCAGCTTCAGCAAATTTGAACAACAATTTTTTTCTTTCGTGCATGTCGCTTACTATGTGTAAAGCAGTAAGGCTTTCATGCTGCACTTCACGGTTAATAAGCATTTCAGGAATAACACCGGTAACTTTTCCGTTATTCTCGAGCACAGCGTTTGCAACGGCGCCCATCAAACCATTGTTACCACCGCCATAGATAAGCGTGATGTTATTTTCAGCCAATAATTTTCCTAATTCTTTTGCATGCTCAACATACAACGGATCGTTGCCAAATCTTGACCCGCAAAACACGGTAACAGATTGATGCATTTGTTTACTTTATAAATACAATATTAATAGCGTTTGGCAAATCGTAAATTTTTGAAGTGATTATTTTTAGAAAATTATTTGGTTAGGCTTTTGTATTGCTACTAAGCTTCGTTGTGTCACTCACTTCAACTCCTGGTTCGGTATTGGAAAGGGTTGAGGCTAACAATAAGATGTTTGCCTTATAGTTTGACAAATATCCGTTCAATAAAAAAAGCTTCACAGGAATGTGAAGCTGTAAGACCTTCAAGAGGTCACTAGACTATGAGAAAAACGATTTAATAAAGCATCTTTTTTCCAGACTTTATTGCTTCAGCTCTTTTATACAAAAGAATATACATCGTATACACATCAAAACGATTGTACAACTTTTGATCTTTTTCAATCTCACCGATCGTTTTCTCAATTTGCTGCTGGTCCATCTCCGGCACCAATCGTTTCAGCTTTTCTACAGAATAGGAAGTTTGCATAACGAAAAAATTTGAACATTGAATTTATCAAATTTTCCCTGAAAAGCCTTTTAAAATATGCTAAAGAAACTTAAAAAAAGCTATAAATTTTAAATAAAAAGTAAAGTATTTAAAAAAAGCTTCCCGAAGGAAGCTTATAGTATTCAAAGGGCAAATTTGTTATCGCAAAGGAATAGAAATACCAGCCTGCAAATTAACTGCATTCAGGTTCTTATAACCGTTTCTTGTGTAAGGTACATAATTATAAGTGGCACCGATATGAAAACCTGAAGAACTTAATCTGCCAAAAGGAATTTCGATTCCAACACCGCCCTGGGCTGCAAAGCTTACACTTGTTTCGCTTCCGCCAAACTCACCCAAATACTGCCTGAAATCTATCAGATTTCCACCTGCGGCAGCAGTAACGTAAGGACGAATAAAGCCTGTTGTTAGAGGTGAAAATTTTCCTTTTGCCATAAAGGGCATTGTTTGAATTGAATTACTAAGCACGGCTGAAGTATTTTGATTTTTTCCTGTCTGATAAATTGTTCTTGGATATTTCTGATAATAATCCTGGTAGCCAACATACAATCCTGCTGCCCATTTATTATTAAAGCCATACAGGATAGAGCCTGAAGCACCTCTCGGTGAAGCATTGCTTATGAGATCGTTTTTAAAAGAACCAACAGGCATGCTGTAATTATAATTCAGATTTAGTTTCACTTCTCCTTTTTCCTGCGCTTTAACTGTAATAACTGTGAATAAACAAGCTATAACAGTTAACATATTTCTCATCTTTTTCATATTTCTTTTCTTTTTTTAATGTTTGGATAAATAAGCAGACTGATCAAATAATGCTTTTACCTGGCTGTCTGCAGTTGATTCACTGAAAATACCTTCACCTCTTATCAGACCGGTCCATACCACATTTATTTTATTGTTGGTATGCGCATCTTTTAAGTCAAGAAAGTCTATTGACATGGCGCCTTCATTCACCTGGTAAACAGCATAAGAATAAGGTACATAATAATCATAACCACCATAACCCCAGTAATAAGGATCCCAGTAACTTCCGTAATAACCCCAATAATCAGGATAGCTTATAACACCAGTGGAAGTATTGACGATCCTGTTCACATCCACGCCAAGATCAGGATCTTCCGTTTTTGCAACCTGCGTATATCCAATCTGGTTTAAGTATTTCTTTACGGCTGTTATATAAGCCTGGTCAACGCTCGTTAATTGTCTTGTTGCCTGGCCATTCTTAATTAAAGCAACCGAATCGGAAATACTGTAAGTGTGGTAATTGGAAAAATTAGCTGAAGAATCAAAATTGGTTATATAAATGCGTGATTCTTCGTTTGTAAGATTATTTAATGGTTCTTTATGACATGATGTTAGTGTTGCTGCTATGGCCACAATACCTGTCATTAATGCAAATGTTCGTTTCATAAGTTTCAATTTTTCTTCTGATTTTTTAACAATAACAAATGGTACAAAGTGAGTACCAATCAAAATACAAATACGGCTATACAAACCTTTAAAGTGTTAATGAGAAAAGGTTTAAGAAAGGTTTAGTAATCCTGTTAAATTTTGTACAACGATTAAAAACAGAAGCATGAATATTTGACAGTTGTTGAAGTAAAGCGAAACGAAATTCTGATAAGAAAATCAAAATAAATTGTTCTGCTGGGGAATTTTATACATGGTTAATTAGGATAGTGCAAACAATTATTTTAGCTATAACTATCAAAAGAACTTAAAACAATTCAGGAAACAATTAAAACTGTAAAGTAAAAACCGTTCCTTCTCCAACAACAGATTGAACAGTAATATTTCCTTTATGCAACATCATTATTTGTTTACATAAACTCAGCCCGATTCCACTTCCCGTTTTTTTTGTGCTGAAGAAAGGAATGAATATTTTATCAAGAAGATCTTCTTCCATACCCGGGCCGTTATCAGCAACTTTTATGACTGGTTTTCTTGCTCCGGGATTTTGCACCGCCGTTAAAATGATCTCCGGCTTTTCTTTGTCCTTTACTGCATCAATTGCATTTACCACTAAATTAATAAGCACTTGCTCAACAAGGTTTACATCAATTTCTAATTGCAAGTCCGTGTCTTTTAAAATTATGTCAAGTTCAATATGCTTTTGTTCTAATGTAGGCTCCATAAGGTTATGCAGATTTTCAAAAAGATCCCGTGCATAAACTTTTGTAAGATTAAGTGTAGTTATCTTATTTAAACTTCTGTACGTTTCTGTAAACTTTAGCAAACCTTCGCTTCTGCGTTTAATGGTATTAATGCCTATTTCCAAATCATCCACTGCACCATCGGAGTTATCGAGATGTGCTACACTCTCCTGCAAGCGGTATTTCAAAGTATCGGCAAGCGAAGAAATTGGTGCAACAGAATTCATAATTTCATGAGTCATCACACTTAACAATTTTTGCCAGGCCTTCGATTCTGTTTCATCCAATGCTTCATTTACATTTTGAAAAGCGAGCAGTTTGTATTTTCTTCCTTCTGTTTGAAAAGCCGTTGCAGATAATAAAACTTTTAGAGTGGCTCGTCCTGAATGAATGGTTGATATAATGCTTTCTCCGGGTTTAAGATCAATTATCTGTGCACATAAATGATTGTCTCTTTTATCTAAAGATTGTATAGTTTTTAAATAAGGTATCTGCAACAATTTTTTTAATGAATCATTCATCCAAACTACTTCGCCGCCTTCCATATCATAAGAAAGAATGCCTGTATCAACTAGCTCTAATATCTTTTGCAGATACTGGTATTGTGTTTCTTTTTCCTTGCTTATAACTTTGAATGTAGAAGTTATTTCATTAAAACCTTTTCGCAGAGGTTTTAGTTCAAGTGGCCCATTTGTTTCATCGAAATAGCGCGTGAAATCACGATAATGAACTGCTTCCACAAACTGCTCCACTTCTTTCTGCGCCTTTTTATGAAATTTATAAAAATCAACCAGTAAATAAGCAACAACCGGTATGATGAAAACTTCATAGATATACATTCCTTTTACAAACACGAATGCCGCAATGCATAATATAATAAACAGGAATATTACTCTAAATAAAATGCTCCAGTCAAATTTCTTAAACATGTGATCTTTTTTGGGCTTTGAGCTATCAGCTATAAACCATAAGCCATCCGTTAAATATCATACTTACTCAATCTTCTGTATAAAGCTGTTCTTGTTAATCCTAATTCTTTTGCAGCTTTTGTAATATTACCACTGTGTTTTTCTATTACACGAAGAATTGTATTTTTTTCAAGATTGCTGAGGTTCAGTTCATCATCATCTTTCTTTTCCACAGGAGCAGATTCAATGGGAGAGAAGATAAGATCTTTCGCAGAAAGCACTTCATCTTCCGCCATTATTATCGCTCTTTCTATGGTGTACTGCAATTCCCGAACATTACCAGGATAATGATATAACTGCAGTTTTTCTAAAGCAGAATTATCAAACTCCACGTTTGGTTTCATGTATTTATCGGTGTACAGTTTTGCAAAATGTTTTGCAAGCATTACTATATCTTCTTTCCGCTTGCGCAAAGGCGGAACTGTAATCTCAACTGTATTGATACGATAAATCAAGTCTTTTCTGAAACGGTTTTCATTTGCCAGTTCAC
>JAEZRL010000266.1 GCA_023440945.1 Bacteroidota bacterium | reverse complement strand
CCGTTATATTCCTTGTATATTTTGCTTCGCAGATACAAAAGGAAAAAAACGACAAGCTAAAAGTGCTTGAAACTTTTATTAGTCACCTCGACCGTACAAATGCAATTATGGATGCGATCAATCAGTTGCAATCTGAACGGAGGTTAAGTTTGTTTTATGCTATCAGGAATCAAAATGAAGTTCAACTTAACATACAAAGAAAGGAAACAGATAAAGCATTATCTGATTTGCAAACGATAGCGGAAGCACAGCTTAACAATTTTGCATCGTATAGTTTTTTAAATAGCCTGAGCGATGTAAGACAGCAGATTGATGATAAAAAGCTTACAGCGAGGCAGGTGATGGATTATTATACCAATGTTATCTTTCGCATCAACACATTTGTTAATATAGGCTCTGCTACTTTACCTCAACTTGAGAACCTGAATAAAGACCTGGTAGCTCAGAAGATTATATCAGAAATGAGTACATACCTCGGCGTTATGCGGGCTTATATCTATTTTGATTATTATTATCCTGAAGAAACAAAAAGTATTCTTGCGCAGATAAAGCAGATAAATGATTTCTACAACAGTTATTATACAGAGCTTGAAGCAAGAGGTTCTGCAACAGCAGTGAATGATTTCAAAACTATCAGTTCATCCGGCGAGCTTAATGAAACGCTTAATTACATTAATAAAATAATTGAAAAGGGTCAAATTGATTCTACTTATTCTTCTGCAACATGGTGGGATATTTCTGCAATAGGTGTTGATAAAATGCGTAAGCTTCAGCAAAACATTCTTGCAAAAGTGGAAACAAATGTGAATGCGGTAAGTGAGAGTGAACAATTAAATAAAGAACTTAGTCTTATTTTTCTTATTGGCATTATAGCACTTGTTGTTTTCATTATTTTATATACAACGAAAGATATTTCAGACAGTTTGATTGCGTTACGAACTGCTGCAGAAAAAATGGCTTTAGGTAACACAGGTGTTAAACCCGTTGCTTTAACAAATGACGTTATTGGTAATCTTGCTGCAGCAATTGCTGAAATTGATGATACGAACGTACTTATTGCCGAAGCTGCGGAATCTATCGGTAAAGGAAATTTTGATATAGAGCTACAACCGAGAAGTGAAGAAGATGATCTTTCTTTCGCGCTCATTCAAATGAAAAATGATCTTCAGCATTTTAGAATAAAAAATGAAAAAGAAGTTTGGATACAATCCGGTGTAACAGTTATAAGTGAAAGCATTTTAGGTGAGAAAAGTGTTTATGAATTAAGTAAAGATTGCCTGACAACACTTGCGCATTATACCAATGCAAAAGTTGGTTTATTTTATAGCAACTTGAACGGAAACCTCGAGCTTGCATCTTCTTTTGCAGTAACTGATCTTGACAATATTCCTAAAAATATTGCATTGGGAGAAACAGTTTTAGGCGAAGCTGCGCTGCATAAAAAAGTTGTTTTTCTGAATGATACAATACATTCTGATTCTTTAAAAGTAAGTACAGGGCTTACAGAAGTTGTTCCCGCACATATCGCTATTATTCCGCTTTATCATTATAAAACACTGGAAGGTGTGATTGAAATAGCATCGCTTACACCCTTTGAATCTGCTTCAGAACAACTATTTAAAAACATCAGCGAGAATATTGCTACTGCTTTACATGCTGCAAAAAGCAGGGCAAGACTGCAGGAATTATTTGAAGAAACACAGGCACAGGCAGAGGAATTGCAGGCGCAGCACAACGAACTTGAACATCTTAACACAGAATTGGAAGGACAAACACAAAAGCTGCAGGTATCGGAAGAAGAATTGAAGGTGCAGCAGGAAGAATTGCTGCAAGCCAACCAGGAACTGGAAGAAAGAAGCAGTTTGCTGGAAGAAAGAAATCAATTGATCGTTGAAAGAAATTTAGAAATTCAAAAGAAAGCAGAAGAACTTGAACGCACAACGAGATACAAATCTGAGTTCCTTGCAAACATGTCCCATGAATTGCGAACGCCGCTCAATTCCATTTTATTACTATCAAGATTATTGTATGAGAACAATGAACAAAACCTCACACAAGATCAGATTGAATATGCACAGGTGATACAAAACTCAGGCAATGGCCTGCTTGCATTGATTGATGAGATACTTGATCTTTCAAAAATTGAAGCCGGCAAAATGACGCTTGAATATGGTTCTGTTTCTATAAAAGAAATAGTGGATGATATCGTGGCTTTATTCAAACCAATGGCTAATCAAAAAAATCTTCAACTGAAAATAAATATAGATCCTGCTGTTCCTTCCATGATTGATACAGACCAGATGCGTGTTGAGCAAGTATTGAAGAATCTTGTATCCAATTCACTTAAGTTCACCGCAAAAGGAAGTATTACTTTAGAAGTATTGAGCAAAGGTGATCTTTTTATAAGCTTTATTGTACGAGACACGGGTATTGGCATTTCGAAAGATAAACAGGAATTGATATTCGAAGCATTTCAACAGGAAGATGGTTCAACAAGAAGAAAATACGGCGGAACAGGTTTAGGACTTTCGATAAGTCGTGAGCTGGCAAAACTTTTAGGTGGTGATATCAGGCTGAACAGTGAACCTGGTAAAGGAAGTGAATTTATTGTTGATGTTCCTGTAAGAAGATTAACACTGAAGGAAATTGCAGAACCTGGAAAAGCTGAGCCATTACTTATTGAAGAAGATAAAAAGTTACCTGAAAAAAAAGCGCCTGCAAACTTAGCTTATGTTGAAACGATAATACCTGCCGAAATACCTGATGACCGTAATAATATTCAACCCAATGATAAAGTTATTTTGATAGTTGAAGATGATACCTTGTTTGCTCAGGCACTACTGGGTTTTACCCGTCAAAATGGTTATAAAGGGTTGGTTGCAGTACGGGGCGACCATGGGGTAGAAATGACAAAAAAGTATAAGCCAATGGCTGTACTACTGGATATTAAGCTTCCTGTAAAAGATGGCTGGCAGGTAATGGAAGAATTAAAAAACAATCCTCAGACAAGACATATCCCGGTGCATATCATGTCATCACTTTCATTCAAAAAAGAAAGTTTGATGAAGGGTGCGATTGACTTTATCAGCAAACCCGTTGCATTGGAACAAATGAAGGTCATCTTTCAGAAAATAGAAGAAGTACTTACACGACATCCGAAGAAAGTGCTCATTATAGAAGAAAATCCAAAGCATGCTTCTGCACTCAGTTATTTTCTTCAATCGCATAATATCAACACACATTATACCGATAATATTGATCAAAGCGTGAATGCATTGCAGCAAAAAGAAGTAGATTGTGTAGTGCTGGATATGGGCATTCCCAATCAGCAATCGTATGAAACGCTTGAGGCGATCAAGAAAAATGAGGGACTTGAAAATTTACCGATCATCATCTTCACTGGTAAAAGTTTATCAAGAAGCGAAGAGCAGCGTATTAAACAATATGCAGATTCTATTGTTGTTAAAACAGCACATTCTTATAAAAGAATTTTGGATGAAGTAGGTTTGTTCCTGCATGTTGTGGAAGAGAATAAACAGCAAAGTAATGGAACACAATACAGGCGAATGGGCGGTATAGCCGAAGTGCTCAATAATAAAACAGTGTTAATAGCCGATGATGATGTGCGTAATATTTTTTCACTTACAAAAGCTTTGGAGAATCATAAGATGAATGTTCTGTCCGCAACGGATGGGAAAGAAGCGCTGGAAGTATTACAGGCAAATCCAAATGTTGATATTGTATTAATGGACATGATGATGCCTGAAATGGACGGTTATGAAGCTACGGCAACCATTCGTCAAAAACCACAATACAGAAATCTTCCTATACTTGCTGTTACGGCAAAAGCAATGACGGGTGACAGAGAATAATGTATCAAAGCAGGTGCTTCGGATTATATTTCAAAG
>JAEZRL010000172.1 GCA_023440945.1 Bacteroidota bacterium | reverse complement strand
GTAGGATCGCCTATTACAGTTATATCATCATTATCAATTTTTCCATCCTTATTTATGTCTTCATACCTGATATCGCCAGGCTGAACTGCTCCCCATGGCTGCGTAG
This sequence comes from Bacteroidota bacterium, assembly GCA_023440945.1. Lineage (GTDB taxonomy): Bacteria > Bacteroidota > Bacteroidia > Chitinophagales > Chitinophagaceae > JAEZRL01. The sequence continues at coordinate 8,766 of JAEZRL010000172.1, read as the reverse complement.
CTATCCCTGATTTTAAAGCACCATCTCCATCAAAATCGCTTTCCTTAAAGTAACCTAACGCATGGAAACCAAATTGCGTTCCCAAAGGTCTGCCTGTAATGCGGCGATTAGGATTATTATAAGTAGTTGGCCCTTCAAAAATCTGAAGCAGTTTGTTTTTTGCATAAGTCAGGTTAGCATTTACTGAAACCTGCAGATCTTTCGAAAATTGATGTACTGAACTGATGGTGAGATCAAATCCATGATTTGACATTATACCTGCGTTAACCTGGCTAAGTCCCACACCGTATTCAGCCGGTACAATCACGTCAGGATTAACAAGCATATTAGACCTTTTTTCATGGAAGTAATCTATTTCAAAATTTAGCAATCCTTTCCATAAACTCGCTTCCAGACCAATATCTGTTTTTTTGGCTCTTTCCCATGTGATATTTGGATTCGGTTCTGCTCTTTCGCGGATGCCTTGAACTGCATTACCTCCTAAAACATAATTTGTTCCCAATACATCATAGGTACTCATGTACTGAAACGGGCTTCCGGCTAATGCTCCGACTTCACCATAAGAGGCTCTCAACTTTAAATTGTCGAGCCAGCTCAATCTATCCTTTAAAAATTTTTCTTCGGATAAACGCCAGCCTAATGAAAATGCAGGGAAAAAGCCCCATCTTTTTTCAGGAGCAAAATAATAACTTCCATCATAGCGTCCACTTGCTTCTACCAGGTATTTCTGATCATAATTGTAAGCAATTCTGTACACAACCCCGGCTTGCCTTGCTGAACTTGAAGCTCCACCGGTGGTCATGTCAGAGGCAGTAGAACTACCAAGATTTATTTCATCAACTGTTAAATTAAAATTTCTTCTTGAAGCTGCGAGACTTACAAGATCGTTTCCTTTTGCCTCGAACAAACCAAGAGCGGAAACATTATGCTTTCCAAAAGAATGGTCATAGTTTAAGCTAGCTTGATAAGTAAGCTGTGTAGCATAATCAATATTCTGACTGAGTGAAGGTTTCGTTTGTCCCCAGATGCCATCCGTAATTACATAAGGTGTTTGTGATTTATCAAGACTTGCTTTGTGAACAGGTAAGGTCCATACTTTATTCATCAGGTAAGAGGGGTCAAACGCTATGGTTCCTTTTGCCTTTAAGCCACGAATAAAAGGTATCTTTTGTTCAATAGATAATTGAGAATAAAGTGCATTGGTATTTATTGACTGATAACCGCTGTTGAATAAACTTCCTGTAAGGAATGTGCCAGGCAACCCATTACTAAAACGTAGTGGTCCGTAAAGTGGATGCAAATAACCTATCAATTCAAAAATACGCCCCGTAGAAACAGCGGGATACATATCTTTCTGATTCCGGCCGTTCAGGTTGAACGATACATTTGTTGTGGAAGTTACCTGTGCATCCAAATTAAGTACGAGATTGAATCTGCGGGTATTGGTAGCAGGCCACATTCCTTCCTGAAACTGATAACCTACTGCGGCATAATATTTCACACGTTCCGTTCCCCCGGAAATTTCAATATTGTGTTGTGTTAAAAGAGCGTTCTTATTTGTGATCGTGCCCCATATATCATCAAAAGTCGGATACCCATCAGGGTCTGAACCATCTTTAAACTTCTGAAGCTCTTCTGCCGAATAAGGTTCGGGAAGTCCTTCATTAACAGCCGCTGCATTTCTTAATGTTGCATATTGATATGAGTTTACAAACTCCGGCAATACGACCGGATTTTGAAATCCGACATAACCATTATATGATAACGATGGCGCTCCGGTTTTCCCTCTTTTTGTAGTAACCAATATTACACCGTTTGCACCGGCAACACCATAAGGCGCAACAGCAGCAGCATCTTTTAATACAGTGAAAGACTCGATTGTATTGGGATCAAGTTGCTGGAAAGTTCTTGGAATACCATCAACTATCAACAAGGGTTGATTGGCTCCAGTTGAAGATAAGCCTCTGATATAAATATTAGAGCCGTCCCTTCCGGGTTCACCAGATCCTTGTTTAAAAATAACTCCCGACACCCTTCCGCCTAAACCATTACTTAAATTGGTAAGAGGTACTGATGCAATCTCCTTTCCCTTTAATGTTGATACCGCTGCAGTTAAAGACGTTTTCTTTCGTGTTCCATATCCGATTACTACTACATCATTAAGCATATTACCCGCAGAAGCTGTCAAAACAATGTTTATCTGCTGCCCGCTACCTACTTTTAGTGTTTGCGTTTCGAAACCGGTGTGGGAAATAACGAGTGTTTGCCCTGTTGAGACACGTACAGAAAATTCTCCGTTATCATCTGTTGTAGTGCCTTGCCGTGTTTCTGTTACCATAATGGACACGTTTGGCAACGGAGCCTCACCATCAGTAACCTTACCCGAAAGTGTAAAATCTGTTTGTGCGGTCACATTTCCTGTAAGAAACAGGAATGCAACCAGCCCCAGAAATGGCTTTTTTAAAGCAAAGAATTGTAATAATCTTGACTGCATAGCAATTGTTTTGTGTATTAGTTTTGAAATTGGATGACGGATAATCGAACTATTTTATATGTTCGATATATACAAAAATATTTTTTGAACACAATGCTTTATTACACAATCTTGCGTATTTAATATCCTATTTTGTTTTTCAAAATCGTTAACTACCCTATTTTGTATAATTATTATCCTTTTTTGCCATATTCAATATTAAATGAGAATACTCACATCATTTCTTATATTTAGGAAATGAAGCCACACTATAAACCAATTCCATCCGAGTCAAAACTGTTCAAGGTTGAATTTCAGAAAACCAGTAAAGAATTTTATTATCCATGGCATTATCACTCCGAACTCGAGCTGGCCTTCATACTCAGTGGGAAGGGTGTTAGGTATGTAGGAAACTCCATCGAAAATTTTTATGACGAAGAATTGGTTTTACTTGGCTCGCATTTACCGCATACATGGAATACCAGCATTGAACAGGATCAACCCGTAACAGCTATTGTAATTTATCTTAAAGAAGAATTTTTTGATAATAGCTGGATGCAGAGCATTGAATTTGAAAGTATCAGGAATCTTGCAACATTGATGGCTAAAGGAATGAAAGTTGACAAAAAAGTAACGCTTGAATTAAAGCAAAAGTTTTTTGATCTGTTAAGTGCATCGCCATTTGAAAAACTTATGATATTACTGCAGGTATTGGAATATCTTTCTCACAACCAGAACTACAGGTTCCTGTGTGAACAGGAGTTCACAGGTGAGTTTAATGACACTGATAAAACGCGCATTAATACTGTTTACGATTATATACAGAGAAATTATCAGACTCAAATATCACTTACAGATATTGCTTCCAAATTGAATATGACGGAAGAATATTTTTCCAGGTATTTCAGTAAAACCATGAAAAAGCCATTTTTTGAATTTTTGAATGAATATAAAATTAACAGGGCTTGTAAATTACTTATTGAAACAGATAAACAAATAAGTGAAATAGGTTATGCAGCAGGATTTGAAAGTATTCCTTTTTTTTACAGGCAGTTTAAAAAATTTAAGGATTGCCAGCCCAAAACTTACCGTATGAATTACCAAAAAATTTCCTCGTTTCAGCCGGTAGAAAGTGCTTAACTTCTCAAATTAACTCAATCTTATATCACCATAAAATCCAAGTTTTCCTAAAACTATCATTCGTTGATTGCAACTGTGTAAATTTTGCTTCCTAAGAAATTAGTTTTATATCTTAAGCTTCTTCTTCTAAAATTAGAATTGTTACAGACACGTATCTATAACTAACAGGGATAAAAAAGTAAGATAAGATTCTTGTATAAGTGTGTTTACAACTCGTTTTATTATTTTTTCTTTACAAAAAGCAACAAGTCAGTAAATTCACGCTTTTAATTGCTTTAAAATCTCATTAGTAATCTCAGTGATTGTTTAATTTCGCTGCTTTATAAATCCGCTCGATTATCTCAACAACTTTCATTCCTTCTAAAGCATTGGTGGTGATTGTTGATCTTGAACGAATAACATTCACAACGTTTTCTATAATAAATCCATGATTGGCTGCAGAACCTTTATAAGCACCATAATCATTACCAGGATTAGTTGGAGCAAGATGAGGAAGTGTATAATTTTTTACATGGCAATATTCTACTTTATCCATGTATTGTCCGCCGATTTTTATGCTTCCATTTTCTGCAATTATGGTAATACTGCTTTCCATATTTTTATCCCAAATAGAAGTGGAATAATTAATGCTTCCCATTCCACCATTAATAAAATCAAATGTTACCAAACCCGAATCTTCAAACTCTGTTAATCCTTCATGGTTAAATGAATGCATTCGTGCCTGTATGTTTTCCATATCACCAAACAACCAATACATGATATCAATGAAGTGAGAAAATTGTGTAAAGAGCGTTCCACCATCCAATGCCTTTCTACCGTGCCAGGTATCTTTCACATAATAACGTTCATCCCTGTTCCAGTAACAATTCATCTGCACTATAAATATCTTCCCGAGTGTGCCTGATTCTATCAACTCTTTTATCCATTCTGACGGCGGCGAATAGCGGTTCTGCATTACACCAAAAACATATTTATTCAATTGAAGTGCCTTGAAAATTATCTTCTCCGCATCAGCCTTTGTTAATGCTATTGGTTTTTCTATAACAACATGTTTGCCTGCATTTAAACATTGTAAAGCATGTTCTGCATGCAAACCATTAGGTGTTGCAATAGTGATAATATCAGCCTCTATACCTGCATTGAAAAAATGATCGAGACATTTAAAGGTGGGAACATTATAACATTCAATATCAGCTAAAACCTCTTCTTTCGAATCAATAAGCGCAACAAGTTCAGCTTCAGGATTACGCATTATCATTTCTGCATGACGTTTTCCTATGTGCCCGCAACCGATCACTGCAAATTTTATCGTATTCATAGGAGATCAAATTTGACTAAACGCGTATTATAAAAAAATGTGAACAACAGTATTTAGATTATTAATAGAAAAATTGAAACGAATATAATGTATCTGCTAAAAGAAGAAATAACAACTAATTGCATCACAGCAATTCTTAAGGAAAATCAGTAAATTTTAAGGAGATTGAATCAGGATATTTTGCAAATTTGAATATTCAATATCTATGAATGAATAAACCGCTAGTAAGTGTAATTATACCAGTTTACAATGAAATAAATTATATTGAGTCAATGGTTAATTCCGTCTTAAACCAGGATCAAAAAAATTATTTCCTTGAGTTACTGGTTGTGGACGGCGGTTCAACCGATGGAACAAGAGAAAAAATTATACAGCTTCAACAAAAACATCCGCATATTCAATTTTTGAACAATGAAAAAAGAATAGCGCCTTCCGCCTTTAATAAAGGTATTGAATATGCAAACGGTGATTACATTGCTATATTAGGCGCTCATAGCAATTATGACAGTAATTATTTGGATACCTGTTTAGCGGAACTAAATAAGAATAATTGCATAGCCTGCAGTGGTAAAGTAGAAGTTGCTAAAGATGATAAGGATTTACAAAGCGTTTTGATTCATTGCATGCTCACAAGCAAATTTGGTGTAAGCAGTGGCTCATATCGAACAGCAAAGGAGGGCGTAGGAGAACAATGTCCTTATCCTGTTTTTAAACGATCTGTTTTCAACGAAGTTGGTTTATATAATGAAACATTGATTCGTAACCAGGATAACGATATGAATTATCGAATAAGAAAAAAAGGTTATAAACTTTATTATACACATAGAGTGAATGCATATTATTATCCAAAGCAAAAAATTAAAGATCTTTTAAACTATGCAATAAGAACAGGAGAAGCTAATGCAACAAGTTTAAAGATAAATCCTGAATCAATGTCGGCTCGCCATCTTATTCCTTTCCTATTTTGTTCGTTTGTTATTGCATCATTATTGACGATTTTCGCCTCGCTCTTATTTTTTACTTCCTTTACGCAAATAGTTGTTGTATCATCTTCTGCCATTCTTCTACTGCATTTATTAATAGGATTCACAGAAGCAATCCGAAGTCTCAGCAAAACAAAGCAGCTTATTATTTTAGTGTTACCTTTTTTGTTTTTTTTCTTCCATTTTTGCTATGGATGGGGAACGCTCAAAGGTTTGATCAAATCTTGAAACAGAAGCTAAACATATATTTCCTGTTTCTGCAAAAGTTGATGCCATTTATTTTTCACATTGCTCCACGAAAAATTCTCTGCCGTAATTCTTGCATTCTTACTTAATGTTTTGCCTCTTTCCTTGTCAACAAGAATTTCCTTTATCGTTCTTACAAAATCTTGTATATTATTTGGCTCAAGCATAATGCCGTTGATATTGTTTTTTATCAGGTAAGGAATACCGCCAACATTTGTTGAAATAATGATCATTCCTAACGCCATTGCTTCAACAACACTAACAGGTGAATTATCTATACTGGTCGTGTTTATGAAAATGTCATGGCTCTCTGCTAATTTTATCCATTCCTCTTTTGGTAAAAAACCGGTGAATTTAATATGTTCTGCCACACCTTCTTTTTGTGCTAATTGTTTACATTCTTCCATTGTCCCGTCTCTGTCCGCTCCTACCATTGTTAGTGTTGCATTTGAATAAACCTTTTTCAGTTCACATAAAATTTCAATAGCAAGCTTTGGATTGTATATTTCATGAAAGGCCCGTACCCATAATAGTTTAGGACGATATTCTTTCTTTTCCTTGAAAGAATAATTTTCTATATTGATAGGATTTTGAATAAGAAATGAAGGCCAGTTGTTATCCCTCATGCATTGCTGTAAATAATCTGAAATAACAATATTCGTATAACTGTTTGCAAAAACCTGTGCAGAAGTAAAAGGATGTTTTTTTATACGTTCGGGTAAATTTCCACCATGCAAACTCGGAATATATTTTATCCTTAATAACCTGCACAACAGGCTGCCGGATAAAGCAAAATAAAAAGCATTAGTGCTGTAGGTTTCAATTATAACAACTGCATCTCTCCTGTTATGAAAAATGGTCATAAGCATGTGTAAAAGACGAAACAATTTGTTTTTTTTATTGCTTGCTTTTACAATGTAATAACCTTCATTTTCCAATGCCAGGGTAAGCATTTCTCCTACCGAAGGTGAATAACCATATTCACTCAAAAGATTGGTTATGTAAACTACTTTCTTCATTCAGTTTAAAGTTCTGATGTAAGCACTTCTCGCTTCCGTTCAATTTTTGACACAACAGCTTTGAATTTTCCATTTGCTGTTAATGGAATATTATCAACCTCTTCTATAAAAACATTTATATCCCCAAGCTGACTTTTGATTCTATCTTCAATCAACATTTTTTCTTTCTGTAAAAACCTGTTTTCAATCACTACTTTCACAATAATATCATCCAAATTTTCCTGTATTATCTGTGCTTTCTTTATTGTTGTAAGACCATTAAAAATGCTATGAAAGCGAACCATCTCACGTCCATCTCTTCCAATAACGACATCTTCTGTCCGGCCTACAATTTCTTTAACTACAGGCATGTTTCTTCCACAGGAACAGGAAGATGATGAAAGAATAATTTTATCCCCGATGTTATATCTTATTAAAGGCTGATCATAATTCAAAAACCCTGTACAATACACTGTTCCTGCAACGCCGGCTTCCACAGGTTGCATAGCATCATCCAACACTTCTATAATGCCTGCATCAGGACTAACATGCAAACTTCCATGTTCACATTCGCTTATCAAACCACAAGCTTCAACACCACTCCATCCATCGTACGTTTTACAACCATACACCTTTGAAAAAACGGAACGCTTTTCAGCTGTAAGTTTTTCACTTGAAGTAATAACGGCCTTGAGTTGTGGTACTTCGATATTTAATTCTTCAAAAAAACGAGCAAGAAAAAAATTACTCATCGCATAACCTGTCATGTATTGCACATAATGTTTATTCATTCCATACAAATAATCTTTTGCGTTAGGCTGATTGATATGATAGGCTGAAAAATAAACCTGTTTCTCAAAAAAATTATAGCGATAAAATGGAGCTTTACTTTCTGCATCTGCTATTATTCTTCGTCCACCGATCATTCCTCTAGGAGTGAAACTATCAACACCAGCCCAGTTGCGAACTCTTGCTTCAAACAAAGCAAACCATCTTTGATGCATTGCATGTGAAAACAAAATTTGTGTTGGTGTTCCTGTGCTTCCGCTGCTGGCAAAAAACTCACCTTTACTTTCTCTTGTTGCTGCAAGAAGCGAAGATGTTCCGAATCGTCTTAATTCTTCTTTTGATAAAACAGGCAACTTATGAAGTGAATGAATATTTATTTGATGGAGATCAGTTTCACTCAAACCATACTCTCTGAATTTCCTATTATAAAAAGGAACCTTCTGATAAGCATGAAGAAGCAGTTTTTTTAGCTGTGAATTCTGATAATCAAACCATTGCATTTCAGTCAATGATTCGCGTTCTTTTGCAGCTTTATAAGCAACGGGAAAAACGCCGCCAAAACGCCTGTTCTTCCACTGATAACCATAGGCTGTTATCAAAAGGTTTTGAATAGGAATCGGACTTTTAGCATATATGTTTAGTGCTAAACTCAAATCGTACAAATAATATCAAAAATATTATCATATTATTATTAACCTCATTAAAAGTTGCTTAGTAAACAATTGTAATAGGTAAGTTTTTATTATGAAGGTATCTTCAAACAGCTTCTTAAATTTCCTTTTCCTTCAAACAAAACTTTTATTTTTACCGTCTTTCATT